>JBHHXQ010000220.1:0-6326 GCA_046757105.1 Candidatus Krumholzibacteriia bacterium | reverse complement strand
TGTAGTAGTGCTGCATCTCTCGTTCCATGATCGGATCGGGCCGCTGGAAGAGGAAGTCGACGAAGAGGCCGCGATCGACGATCGCGCTGGCAGCAAGCGCTTCGTCGAGGTTGCGGTCCGAGTTCGCGAGGTCGGCGATGGCGGGCGACGGAACCACGGAGAGGCTCGTCGCTTTGATGCCCGGGACCGGGAAGCCATCCAGCTCGCTGCCGTCCAGGTGCATGGCGTGCAGGCGGGCACCACTCTCGAGAAACACCATCTCGAGCGAGCCGTCGCGATCGAGGTCGGCAAGCGAGATGCCGCTCGCGAACCAGGTTCCGAATGGCGTGCCCTCTCCGAAGGTGATGCGCGGCCAGCCGGGCAGGGGTGCGCCGCTGGCGTCGAGGACGTAGAGCGTGCCGTCGGTGCTGCCGACCGCGATCTCCAGCCCGGGTCGCTCCGGGTCGAGATCGGCCACGCCGGGGGCGCAGCGCAGGAAGAGGCTCCCGGTGTCGAGGAGGACGCCGTGCGTGCCGGGGTCGTCGTCCCCGTCGGCGATCTCGGTGCCGTCGGCATGCCAGCCATACAGGCGCCCGTCGCGCGCGGCGAGAAGGATCTCCGGGGCGCCCTGCTCGTCCAGGTTGGCGATCACCGGAGGCACATGCGCGCCCCGCAAGTCCGCTCCGGCCGGCGCCAGAGGCTGCGGCCACCCCGGCAGCGTCCTGCCGCCGCCGTCGACCACGGCGACGAAGCGATCCTCCGGGTCCCAGGTCGCGACGACGATCTCGCGTCCCGGCTGCGGATCGAGATCCGCGAGCGAGACGGAGCCGAAGACCTCCGAGGAACCGTAGAAGACACCCCACGTGAAGGCGTTGTTGTCGGCATCGAACAGCTCGATGCCCTGCGCGTCCCATGCGAACACCTGATTCGCCGCGGCCACGACGTCGAGCGCACCATCGGCGTCGATGTCGGCCACGCCTGGCGACGAAGCCGTGGTGTTGTTGACGGCCAGCGGCCAGCCGCCGAGCTGCGGCGGATTCGTGCTCACCGAGACCGGACCGCTCGGCGGCCCCTCGACGAGCGCGCTGTCCACGGCGGCGGCGCGATAGTGATACCGCGTGCTGGGTTCCAGACCCGTGTCCCGGAAGTACGACTGCAAAGCCGCATCGGCGTTCACGCGCTCGAACGGACCCTGCGCCGACAGCGCCCGGTACACGTGGTAGCCGAGAAGATCCGCGTCCGTGTTGCGCTCCCACTCGAGGTGCACGACGCCGCCGGCGTCCGCAACGCCGAAACGCAGCCCCGAGGGGGCCGCCGGCGGGCGCAGCTCGACGTTGCGGATCTCGCCGTCCGGATCCTGCAGATGTGCGAGCACCAAACGCGCACTGCGTGACTGGATCACGTCGGCCTCGCGAACCGCCAGCGCGGTGGTGCCTTCCGTCGTGCTGCCCGGCAGGAGGTCGCCCGGCGCCACCGTGCCCGAGAGGATCTCCATGCCGGCGCCCGGCGATTCGAGACGCAGCTCCACGTTCATCGCCGTCCCGCTGCCGTCGTTCTTCAACGTGTAGTAGAGGTCGACCTCCTCGTTCGCATCCTGCACACCGTCGCCGTTCCCGGCCCGGGCGTCGTCGAGCCGCAGCCCGACGAGGCGCAAGCGGGCGGCGTGGACGAGAAGCTCCAGGCGTCGCGTGTCACTGCCGCCCGCGTGATCCAGGCTGAGCGTGAGCGTCACAACGCTGTGGTCCACGACGCCGGGTGCGGCGCGCACGACGAACGGCGTCAGTGCACTCCTCAGCCCTCCGGGACCGAGATCCGGATACGCGCTGCTCCCCTGCAGGACCTCGACCGCCGCATCGTTGGAGACGAGCGTGGCCGAGATCCCGCTGGTCGGCGTGCTGCCGCCGTTGCGAAGCGGCACGCCGAGCGTCACGGTCTCGCCCGCATCCAGCCGGCCGTCGAGGTTGCCCACGCCGCTGCCGCCCCCGTCGTCCTGCAGACCCGTGCCGGCCACCACCAGACCGATTCCCTGCGAGACGACCGGCACCGTCAGCTGTACGGGCAGGTGGTCCGCAGCCGTCACCGTCAACTGCGCGTCGCCCGGCGACCGCGGCTGCAGGTCGAACTCCACGCGCCCGGCCGCGGCGGTGCGGCCGAAGCGATAGTCCTCGCCGGCCTTCCGCACGCAGACCAGGGCGCCGGCGAGCGGGCCGTCCGTGTTGCGCACCTGCAGCGCCAGCGCCTGCCCCCCCACCTCGAACGCTGCGGGCACACCGGCGATCTGCAGGTCCGTGCGTGCGCGCGTCCACACGGAGAGCTCAGGATCACCGAGCAGCGTGTAGACGAGCTGCGTCCAGCGATCCACCGTCGGCAGGTACGCCCCGTCCACCAGCTCCTCGCGCGAGCGTGTCATCGCCACCCCCACACGTCGCTCCCCGGCGACGTACAGCTGCTCGAAGAAGGCGAGCTGGTAGTCGCGCGCGGCGAGCGGGAACGCCTCGCGTGCCGCACCCACGACGACGGTGGCGCCGCCGTTCGGGTTGAGGAGCAGAGCCTCCGCCATCGACTCGAAATCAAAGGCCGTGGCCGTACAGTTCAGCAGATAGAAGAGCCCGGCACGAGTGCCGTTCGCGAAGCCCTCGGCGCTGCCGACGTCGAGGCTGCCATTGCCGACCGACAACGTGTACCGGTAACCGTGGCCGATGTGCACGACCGCTCCGTATCCCGAGTTGATCCCCGAGGTCGCGGACTCGACCGTGAGCGGCATGCCGTCCGGCCACAGCTCGTGGGCTTCGTAGAGCAGGGTGGACTGCATCCACTCCGGAATCAGCGCAACGATCTCCTGCGCGAACACGGCACCGTCCGCAGACGGTGGTGGTCCGTTCGGATCGTAGTCGGCAGGAAACAGCACCTCCGCCAGAACCAGAAGCTTCTCCTGGTAGTCGGTCAGCTGCGGGTTCTCGTGCTCCAGTGTCTTGGCCACGAACAGGGCGGCCTCGGCGACGTCGCTCACGGGTGCGCGCCCCAGGAACACCTCGGACAGGAGATCGGCGTCGTCACCCGGATCCGAAGCGCTCACGAAGGCTTCCCCGAAGAAGGCGTCCCCGTCGGCGTTCCAGTTGCCGTTGAGGCACGAGTAGTAGAGTTCGGAGATCGGGTGGCTGAGACCGAGCAGCTCCATCTCCGCGTAGCGGCCCGGGATCACGTCGGTGTCACCGCCGAGAAGGACGAAACGAACCCCCCAGAACAGATAGGCCGCACGGATGTACATGCGGATGGTCTCGGCGAGGTCACTGCCCTGGACCGACGACACCTCCACCTGCGCCAGCGTGCGGACGACGGCGGGCACGCCTTTGGCGGTCTTCCAGGCCGCCAGCTTCTGGAACTCCGCGGCCATCTCGTCGTTCGTGAGGATCAGGTACTCGACCGGACTGCCGTCGAGACTCGGCGCGGCGGTCGGTCGGAAGGGGCCGGCGTGGCCGCCAGGGACGCGCGCGGACTCGAGCCGCGCGCGCCACGCCGGGCCCGGGTCCGCGGCCGACCGCGACACGGCATCCCGGCCCCACGCGGGGATCGAGGAGAGCACGAGTGCGAGGCCGAGAAGGCCACCCATGCGACTGCACAGGGCGCTGGCGCGTCGGGTCATGAAGTCTTCGCTGTCGTTCGCCCAGGGAGAGGCGGGGTTGTTCTGCGAAACGGTAGGGGTCGGGTACCCACAGGTATCCGGTTAACACTATAAAGCCTGGGGAGCTGGCGTTCAAGGCGGGCGTACCGCGGGCGCCGGTGTGCCAGTGGCCACCGATCCACGACGGGCGACCTTCGCACCCGACCCGGGCACACGGGAAACGCTGGGGCGCGCTGCGCAGGTTCAGTCCCGGGTGGTCTTCGAGGGGGTCGAGTACTCGAGAAGGGCGGCATCCGCGGTCCCGTGCCGCGGCATTGGATGGGCTGCGGGCGACCCGGTGCGCGGCCGCTCCGAGTCGGCGCCCCCCCTGGCCCCTTCCTTCTCGGTCAGCTCGACGAGTTCGCGCCGGCGGCGCTCGAGCTTGCGGTAGATCGTGCGCGCGGTGATCCCCAGGAGCCGGGCGGCCTTCGTCTTGTCGCCATCGGTGTAGCGCAGGGTCTCGGCGATCATGCGCCGCTCGATCTCGTCGAGGGACGTCCCCAGCGTGAAGGTGATGCGGTTCTCGGGCGCCCGGTTCAGAACTTCCGGGGGCAGCTCGGTCGTGCTGAGCTTGTCACCACGCACCAAGACGACGGCGCGCTCCACGGCGTTCTCGAGCTCGCGCACGTTGCCCGGCCAGCTGTAGTCGACCAGCGCCGCCAGGGCAGCCGGCTCGATGCCACCGATGTGCTTGGAGTCCTTCTTCGCGTACTTGCGCATGAAGTGGTCCACCAGCAGTGGGATGTCCTCCTTGCGTTCCCGAAGCGGCGGCAGCCTGACCTGGATCACCCGCAGCCGGTAGTAGAGGTCCTCGCGGAAGCGCCTCTCCTGAACCGCGCGCTCCAGGTCGACGTTCGTGGCCGCGATGACGCGCACGTCCACCCTATGCGTGCGTGTTCCACCGACGCGGTCGAACTCCCCCTCCTGCAACACCCGCAGCACCTTCATCTGAGTGCTGGCGCTCATGTCGCCGATCTCGTCCAGGAAGATGGTGCCGCCGTCGGCGAGCTCGAATCTCCCCTTCTTCGACTTGACCGCGCCCGTGAAGGCTCCCTTCTCGTAGCCGAAGATCTCCGATTCCATCAGGGAGTCCGGGATGGCCGCACAGTTCACGCGCACGTAGGGCCTGTCGCGACGTTTGCTCAGCTCCTGGATGGCGCTCGCGATGATCTCCTTGCCGGTGCCGCTTTCCCCCTCGATGAGCACCGTCGCCGAGCTCGGACCCACCTGCTCGACGAGCGCCAACACTTGTCGCATGGCAGGGCTCTGCCCGATGATGTTCGAGATGCTGAAGTTGCTGGAGATCTGCGCGCGCAGCTCGCGGTTCTCGAGCCGCAGCCGACGATTCTCCAGGGCCTTCTCGATGACCTTCTCGAGGTACAACCGCTTGAACGGCTTGGTGACGAAGTCGTAGGCACCGTCGCGCATGGCCGCGACGGCCGCCTCGACGGTCCCGTGGCCCGTCATCATGATGTACTCGACATCGGAATGCGCGGCGCGTCCGCGCCGCAGGAACTCGAGTCCATCCATCCCGGGCATGCGCAGATCGACCAGACAACACGACACGTTCTCGAGTTCGAGAAGACGCAAGGCCTCTGCACCACTCGACGCGGTCACGACGTCATGGCCGTCGCGCTTGAGAATCTTGTAGAGGGAATCCAGAACCGCGGGCTCGTCATCCACGAGCAACAGCAAGTCGCGCACAGATCCTCCTGATTGCGCCCCAGCCGCTCGCGTAGAGCGACGTCAAGCAATTATAAACCATTATGACTCACTTCGGAAGCCGATGCTGCGTTGATTTCGACATGACGTGGATCGAAGCGGTTTCCTTTGTGCCAAATGACACTTTTGTCACTTTGTCGCGACGTCCGGCGCCCCAGTTCCGGACCCGCAGCACCGGGCCGGCGGCCCGGCGACCTCCGGCGTGACGAGGAGCAGCCGCACCGGCGGCGCACGGCACCCCGCCCGGCGCGTCCGGACCGTCGATGCGGACCCGGAATCCGGCCCTTCTCAAGCGCTGCCGTCGCTTGTAGAATCGTCGCGTGGGCAGACTGGGCGAAAAGCCTCACGACCCAGGGCCGTCACGAGTTCGCCGGGAGGTTCGCGTGGATCAGATTCCATCCCAATCCCAGGCGCACCTGCAGGTCGCCGCCGTCCGCGTCCTCGAGCACAAGCTGAAGCGCCCCCCATCGGTCGACGAGATCGCCGAACTGCTCGAACAGGCGAAGGAGCTCACCGGACACCTGGTGCGGGCGCTCGAGGCGCAGGGAATCGTGCACACCATCAAGAGCCCGTTCGATCTGCGCGTCGGGGTGAAGGATCATCGCAAGATCGAGGAGCTCCCCACGGAGGAGAGCGGCCCGGGCTTCAAGGACGAGGTCGACGAGTTCCACCGCCAGTTCGAGGAGAAGCAGAAGAAGCTGCAGAGCCTGTTCGATACCGGTGAGGTCCAGGAAAAGCAGCAGAAACGCCTCGCGAACCTGGATGATGAGCTCCGGAAGTTCAAGAATCCACGCCACTCGAATCCGTTCGGAGACGATTCGGAGAAGCCGAGCTGACACAGGAACGCATCCGCCGCATGCTGCCTCGAAGCCTCGCGGCCCTGCTGACGATCGCCGGCTGCGGCCGCAGCCGCGAGACCTACCCGGACTCCTTCTTGGCTATGGACTCCAAAGTTGAGGTGACG
>JBHHXQ010000219.1:0-6396 GCA_046757105.1 Candidatus Krumholzibacteriia bacterium | reverse complement strand
ATTCAGAGGCTGGTGGGAGACGGGAGATTCCGCGAGGATCTGTATTATCGACTTCACGTTTTCCAGATCGAAGTCCCAGCGCTACGGGAACGGCGAGAGGACATCATTCCACTCGCTGAATTGTTCCTGGAGGAGGAGATGGGGACGGGCGTGCCAGTCCGATTCTCGCGTGACGTCCAGATGTCCCTTGAGCGCCACGGCTGGCCGGGCAACGTGCGAGAGCTCCGGAACGTTTGCCGATACCTGGCTGCACGGGCTTGGGGCAAATCGCTGATTGAACTGAACGATCTTCCGACAAGCGTGTGGAGCTGCAGGCATCCTGCCGGGCTCGACGTCCGAGGATCACGTTTCGAGCAGGAGAAGCGTGCTCTGGAACGCGCGCAATTGGAGGAAGCCCTCAGGGAGGGACGGGGCAGGATCCGAACTGCGGCGCGCCTGCTCGGGATGAGTCGAAATACGGTGTCTCGGAGGATGCGAGCCTATGGCCTGAAGCGCGAGTCGTTCATGGAGTGATCACTGGGAAGGGCTCGGGCGCCGAGAGCCATTGCTGGGTTGCCTTAGAAGAAGGGTGAGTGGGAGCAGAGCGCCCCAGTCATTCTCACCCTGTTGTTTCGATCCCTCCGATCGCTTGACGTCCAGTCTGGACGCGACCTCAGCGGAAGGCGACGTTGAACGCCGCCTCGAGCCCGGCGGCGTCGACCTCTGCAAGCAGCGGCTCGTCCGGAAGCCGGTCGCCCGTCGGCCAGCCGCTGTCGATCTCGACGGTGGCATCCTCCCACCAGTCGAATGCCGGCTCCGGCATGAGATCGCGGTCGATGTCATCCCGCACCTCTCGACCCGTGACGAACACTGCGGTGTAAGCGCCCTTGGCGCTCATCGCCAGCGCGTAGCGGCTGCGGGGATCCTTGGGGAGAGGCTCGCGTCGTTGCGGCGCCGAGCGGGCGGCGCATCGTCAGTGCGGCATCCCTTGAACGAAGCGGAGGTCAGCAACAGACAGACGATGCGGATGCCACCCAATCCGGAGGATGCGTTGCGAGCCCGTCGTCGGATGGACTTCACCGTCAAGCCCGGAGGATGGTCCAGACGCCGACGGCGATGAAGCCGAGACCGGCGATCCACGAGAGGAGTTTCGGGTTCGCGTACTGCGCGACGAAGGACCCGGCGAGGACACCCAACGCGGACGAGAAAACCAGCGCCGAGGCCGACGCAGCAAACACGGTGAGCTTCGGGTTGCGCGCATCGGATGCGTACAGAAGCGTAGCGAGTTGCGTCTTGTCGCCGAGCTCCGCGACGAAGACAGTGCCAAAGACCGTTGCGAAGATCTTGAGGTCCACCGGGCTTTCCTCCGGGTTCGACGTGGACAGAAACGGCTCCCGAGGACGGACGCCGGTCCCGGTTGCCGGGTCCCGATCGAGTCTCCCACCACGGGGAAGTCCTGAACAGGGTTTTCCGCCCACTCCAACGCTGCTTGCCGGCCGCTCCGATCCGGGAGGGCGGTCTTCCGGGTTCCCCCCGCGGGGGTCGGAGGCTCCGTACTTCCTGACGCGCCGGAAGCTGGCCGGCGGAGCCCGGATCCGGCCAGGCCCACGGTGGGTCGGTCTTCGCGGGCGCCGGCCCGCATTGCAGAGAGCGCCCGGACGATCTGGTCGGGAGGCAAGCCCCAGTGGTCGCCCGCAGCGTCCGTCCCGAGATGGACGACAGCCGGCGCTCTTGCTGGTATCATCCGAAGATTCCAGCGCGTCACAGCTGGAAGACCCCGACGCTGACCCCACAAAGAGACCCCAGGATAGCCCCAGGTGGCGGCCGCCGCTCGGATCGATGCAATCGATCCGAGTGCATTGAGGAGCTGACACGGTTCCACCTCGGGAGACCCATGACCGCGGAGACGTGCATCTCGACGAGCCTCCTGTCCGTGGGCCGGAGGTTCCAGCGAGCGCTGTCGGCGAAAGAGGACGGAAGGAGGAGATGGACGGATGGCAAGCTACACCCTCGTCGCGTCGCGCGATTCGTTCGTGTCGAACGAGGTCGAGCTCTACTACGGCCTGGCGGCCGATCTGCGGCAGGAGGGCAACGAGGTGACGCTCTTCCTGGTGCAGAACGGTGTCCTGCCAGCGCGCGAGAGCTCGGCTTCCGAGCAGCTGAGCGATCTGGCCGAAGCCGGCGTCGAAGTCCTGGCGGATTCCTTCTCGCTGCGCGAGCGGGGGATTCCGGAGAGTCGGCTCGCGGCGGGCGTCCGCGCCGCCGAGCTGGATGTCATCGTCGATCACCTGGCCGAGGGCCGCAAAGTCATCTGGCACTAGGAGGCACGAACATGCCCGGAAAGAAGACGCTCACGATCTCGATCATGGATGCTCCCTACGAGAATGCCCGTACCGTCACGGCTCTGCGGCTCATCGACATCGCCGCACGGCGCGGGTACGACGTCAATGTCTTCGCCTACGAGGGAGCGGTGGCGCTGTCGTTCGCCAGGCAGCAGCCGCACCCGAATGCCGTGCACGGCCGTGACGTCGAGGAGGAGGACCACCCGCTTCCGAAGGAGTGGATCGCTTCGATCATGAAGACGGCGAAGGACAACGGTGGCAAGGTCGACTGGATCAACTGTGGACTCTGCGTCGATGAACGAGGTGTGGAGGAGGCGATCGAGGGCACGCGGCGTGGCACTCCGGCTGACCTGTGGAAGGCATCGCAGAGCTCCGACGGGACGCTCATCATCGGCGCGAAGTAGGCGACAACCGGGTCGAGCCATGTCCGGCGAGTGTGGGTCGGCAAACGAAGAGAAGACGAGGAGAAGGAAGATGTCGAAGAAGGTTCTGCAGGTCATCGACACGGCCTATCGTTGCACGATCGAGGAGCAGGATGATCCAGTCGTGTGGATCACACACGCCATGAAGGGAGCGGGTGCCGATCTGGATCTGCTGCTGCGTGGCAACAGCGTGAACTACGCGGTCAAGGGACAAGACGCCGCGGGGCTCTCGTTCGGAGCCCGGCGGCAGACGCAGCCACCACGGCTCGAGCGCGATCTCGCACGGCTGAACGAGAAGGGGGTCGCCGTCTATCTGGTCCAGGAGGATGCCGCCGAACGAGGCATCGACGCGTCTGATCTCATCGAGGGGATCGAAACGGTTTCGCGCTCGAGCGTCGCGCGGCTGTTTGCCAACTACGACCAGATCTGGCACTGGTAGGAGCTCCACGTGGCCTGGCGCTCGCCGGGTCGCAGGCCGGCGCGGAACGACGCGACGATGGGTCTGGAGGGAGAACGGCCTCGCCCCGATGCGGGGCCGTCCTCGTTCGTTCTCCACGGTGGTCGTGTGCGGGCCCGATCGTTGCAGCCACGCTCCTGGTCATTCCAGAGAACAGCGCGCCTGGACGGCAACAGGGCCTGGAATGAATCTGGATTCGCTTCCACAGGAGAGGACGCGATGATGAGACGGATCGTTCTGAGAAGAGGGCCCCACGCCCTCGCGCTGGCCGCTCTCGTGCTGCTCATGGCCCTTGGATGTGCTCGGCATCACACCAAGACGCGCGTGGTGCACCATCACGGTGCCCAGGTGGTGGTCATCGAGAGGGGACACAACCATTCGAAGAAGTGCGGGCACTACAGGCACGGCAACAGGTGGTACTTCGTCAAAGGGCACGTGCACGGCAAGAAGTGTGGCCACCTGAAGGTGAAGGGCGTCTGGGTGATCCAGTAGCAGCCCGCGGGCGGGCAACGGCAGCTCTCGTCCAGCGGACGCGCGTCGTCCGCATCGCGCCCGCTCACCGTTTCGACGCGGACCAGGCCAGCGGCACGTTCCGCCCGGGGCGTTCGACCGCGGGGCTCACCCCTTGATGACGGCGACCGGCTGGAGACGGGCGACCTTGCGGGCGATTCCCGCGTTCGCGACCACCTTGATCACACGGTCGACGTCCTTGTAGGCCTTGGGCGCCTCCTCGGCCAGGCCCGGCAAGGATCCCGCGCGCACCGTGATGCCTTGGCCGATGAGCTCGGCGCGCAGCTGGTCGCCCCGAATCTGCTTCTTGGCGCGGGAGCGGCTCATCACGCGGCCGGCGCCGTGGCAGGTGGAGCCGAACGACTGTTCCATCGAACCGGCCGTACCCAGCAGCACCCAGGACGCCGTACCCATCGATCCGGGAATCAGCACCGGCTGGCCAATGGGCTTCAGGTCGGCGGGCAGCGCCTCGGATCCGGGGCCGAACGCCCGGGTGGCACCTTTGCGATGCACGCACACGCGTGTCGAGCGACCGGCGATGTCGTGCTCCTCGATCTTCGCCATGTTGTGTGCGATGTCGTAGACCTGGTGCAGGGCGGTGTCGGTGCCTCCCCCCAGCACCTCCTCGAACGACTTGCGGACGAAGTGCGCGAGAACCTGCCGGTTCGCGAAGGCGTAGTTGGCGGCGCACGCCATGGCGGCCAGGTAGCTCTGGCCCTCCGGCGAATCGAGCGGCGCACAGACCAGCTCGCGGTCGGGAAGGCGAATCCCGTACTTGCGCACGGTCGACTGGAACGTGCTCACGTAGTCGGTGCACACCTGGTGGCCGAAGCCGCGGCTGCCGCAGTGGATCTGCGCCACGATCTGGCCTTGGAACAGCCCGAGCACCTGGGCCGCTTCGTCGTCGAAGACCGCGGTGACCTCGTCCACCTCGATGAAGTGGTTGCCGGCCCCCAGCGTGCCGATCTGCCTGCGACCTCGTTTGACGGCGCGCTGCCCCACCTGGTCCGGATCGGCGCCCGGGATCGTCCCGAACTCCTCGGTGTGGTCGAGATCTTCGCGGCGCGCGTAGCCGCGCTCGAGCGCCCACTTCGCGCCCTCCGTGAGCACGGCGTCGAGCTCGCCGTCCGAGACCTTGACGTGCCCCTCGGAGCCGACGCCGCTCGGGCAGTTGCGGTAGAGCGCCGTCGCCAGGTCGCCGAGACGTTCCGCGATCTCCCCGCGGCTGACGTGGGAAGCGAGCAGACGGACGCCACAGTTGATGTCGTAGCCCACGGCTCCCGGGGAGATGATTCCATCGGGAAGCGGTGACACCATCACGCCCCCGATGGGCATTCCGTACCCCTGGTGGACGTCCGGCATCACGATGACGTGCCCGACCAGGGTGGGCAGCGCCGCGACGTTCATCGCCTGCTCGAGCGAGCGATCGCCCAGGGCGTCCTCGAGCAGCGCGTCGTCCGCGTACACGCGCACCGGCACGCGCATGTCGGCGCGATGGCTCTCGGGGATCTCCCACACGTAGTCGCTGATGCGTGTGAACATTCGTTTGCTGAGTGTCATGGTTTCTCACCACCCAGGGAACTCCTCGACGGCCGCTCGGAGGGTCCGAGCCGACCAGCGAGGATCCGCTGCGGCCACACCGAACACCGGGGCGGGCTCGTGGCTGCACGGAGACCCCGGGCGGCCTCAGACGTCGAACACGAGTTCCGCCTGATACCTCTCACCGTCCCTCTCGATCGACAGGCTGCTGAAGGTGGCCGCCTTGATCGTTTTCAGAAGCTCGTCTGGAGCCCCGCCGCCGGCCGTGGCACGGAGCCGCACAGGCCCGTTCCCGCCGATCTCGTGGATCGTGAACGACGCAAAGATCAGCTGGTGCTCTTCGGCCAGATACAAGAGCTCGTTCAGCCAGTCGATGAGCAGCGTCTCGGCGTCGATGGCCCCCAGGTCGATCTCGAACTGCCGCGCCGCCGGGACGGTCGAGAGGTCGGCCAAGAGGCTGAACATCCCCCGTGCGGCGGTGGCAAACAGCTCCGGCAGGTCCCGGGCCCGAACACGGATCGCCCAGTCGGCCGTGTGCTCGATCTCTTCGAATGAGGGCTCTGGCATCTCGACGTGCAGTATACACACGGCGCGCGGTCCGGGTGATTCTCTGTCCCGCGTCGGTTCTCCGCCGCGCCGGGTCCTCTTCCGGACGGCCAAACATCGAGCCTCACGGTGGAGCCTGGGGCTCGAGAGCGACGAGGAGGGGGAGGATTTCGTGTCCCGCCCAGGGAGGTCCAAGCCTTGGGAATCCGCCTCAGATCGCCTCCGGGAAGCTCCACGAAGACCCAGCCCTCGCTGCGGGCCCTTGGGACCGCGGACGAAGTGGAGTCCCTCGCCCGGCTCCTCACCCACATCGCCAACAAAGGCGAGATCGTCGTGCGTGACTACGTGTAGTGCTGGTCCTCGCCCCTCCAGGAGCGCAGTTGCAGAGTCAGGTCCCACGCGTTCAGATGATCTGCCAAACACTGGGATGCTCCGTGGAAGAAACGGTGGACCCGCGCCCGAGGGTTCGCAGCGCCGGTGTCCAGAAGCGGACGGCTGCCGGTTCATCGCCAAACGGGACACCTCACCGCCCAAAAGGCGCACCTCATCGCCAAACGGGACATGTCATGGGTGGCGAGTGAACACGGTCGACGTGCGCGTC
>JBHHXQ010000218.1:0-6412 GCA_046757105.1 Candidatus Krumholzibacteriia bacterium | reverse complement strand
CGTCGACTTCAAGATCGAGTTCTACCGTCCCCTCGACGCGGCCGCGGATCGAGACGTGGAAGACGATCACGAGCGTCTCGCCAAGCTTTGCACGGAATGCGGCCGGATGAGCCGGAAAGCAGCTGAACCGAAGGACCCACCGTGCGGGCATGGCGCAACCATCCTTGTGGCCTCCGAGGACGAGCGCCTGAGCCACGAGGACCAGATCCGTCGCTGCAGCCGGTGCGGCTACAGAGGCCACGACCCGGTGCGCGAGCTCACCCATGGCACGGACGGCCCCAACGCGGTGATCGCGACCACGCTTCACGAGCTGCTGCCCGAGGAGCGACGGAAGGTGCTGGCTTTTGCTGACGGGCGGCAAGAGGCGGCGTTCTTCGCCTGGTACATGGAGGACACGTATGAGGCGATTCGGAGCCGAGTGCTGGTCCTCAGGGCGCTCCGGGGGATTGTGGAAACCGGCGCGGACGAGGCCGGCCTGCACGACCTCGCGGTCGAAGTCCGCGAACTCCTGAAGCGGGAGAACGGGACACGGCCGCTCACTGACCGTGAGTGGCTGCAGAAGGCATGGCAGCACGTCTTCCGCGAGCTCTTGACCGATCAGCGGCGGATCTCCCTCGAGGGGGTCGGGCTCGTCCGCTGGTTCCCGATCTTGCCGCCGGACCTCGAACTTCCGGCGAGCTTGCGTCGGCCCCCCTGGAACCTCGGGAAGGACGAGGCACGAGCTATGGTGTCCTTCCTTCTTGACACGATGCGCACAGACTGCTCGGTGGAGCTCGAGACGGACGATTCGGTGCGCGTCCAGTGGGATGACCTCAAGCTGAGAGCCCACCAGACCCAGATGGAAATCGGACGAGCCGGTGCCATCAAGATCAAGGCATGGGATGGGTCCGGAACGCGGCGGGTGGTTTTTCTCGCGCGTTGGCTCGAGCGGCACGGGCAGAGCGGGACGACTCGGGAAGCGCGGATTGGAGCTGCACAAGACGTGCTCCGCGAGATCTGGGAAGCTGTGTCAAGGTACGCGGGTCCGCCGCGAATGCTGCTACCGGCGCGGTGCGGCCGGCGCGCCCATCCGCGCTGGTGGCGTGGGCGGCTGCTCCAGTCGGGGGATCCGCTCTTCCAGTGCGACACTTGCGGGCGCCTTCAAGCCCTCTCGATTGGTGAGCTCTGTGCGCGCCACGGCTGCCCCGGAACCCTGAGCCGCGTCGATCCCACCCGGATCGCCTCCGACGACCATTACCGCGTGCTGTATGAGAAGCCACTTCCCGCTACGCTTCGCGCCGAGGAGCACACGGCGCAGATCGAGCGGGACAAGGCGCGTGAGTTCCAGGAGGACTTCGATCAGGGGCGGATCCACCTCCTGAGCTGCTCGACCACCTTCGAGCTGGGCGTCGATCTTGGCGACCTCGACACCATCTTCCTCCGGAACGCTCCCCCTGAGCCCTTCAACTACGCGCAGCGGGTAGGACGCGCCGGTCGGCGGATCGGACATCCGGGGTTCGCGGTCACGTACTGCCGCCGGCGTCCGCACGACCAAGCGGCATTCGATGATCCGGCGCCGCTCATGGCGGGAAAGACCAAGCCGCCGAGCCTGCGCCTGACGAACGTCAAGATCGTGTCGAGGCATGTCGTGGCCGTTGCTCTCTCGGCTTTCTTCCGTCGATACCCCGAGCGATTCGAGACCAAGGTGGAGGGCTTCCTCGCGAGCATGGCCGCACCGTCGGTGGTGCCGGACCTCGAGCGGTTTCTTCGCGACCACCGGAGCGAGATTGAGAATCGGCTGGACGCCATCGTGCCCGGCTCCCTCAAGCGCGACACGGGTCTCGAAGATGGCACATGGATCGAGAAGGTCACGGCGGCGGACACGGCGCTCGATCGTGCGGTGGCCGAGGTGGCGGACGACTACCAGAAGGTCGAGGCCCTCCAGCGGCAGTACATCGAGCGGGAGGAATTCCGGGGCGCGCAATGGACGAAGCGACGGAAGGCCACGATTGCCGGAGACGACGTGATCAGCTTCCTGTCGCGAAAGGCAGTGATCCCGAAGTATGGGTTCCCGGTGGACGTGGTCGAGCTGGATCTGCAGCGGGCCGGGTCCGGCGGCGCCAGGAACGTGTCGCTTCAGCGAGACCTCTCGATCGCGGTGGCCGAGTTCGCGCCCGAGGGGGAGGTCGTCGCCAACAAGGGGCTCTGGATCTCCCGGGGCCTGAAGAGGGTGGCGGGTAAGGCGTGGGACCGATTCCGGTACCGGAAATGCACGGTGCACGGCACGTTCGAGACCTGGACAGAGGCGGACGAGCCGGCGGCGCCCGCCTGTTGCAGCCTGGCGCGGGGGAGCATGTGGGTGGATCCGATCTTCGGGTTCGTGGCGGGACGCGAGGGGGGCGCAGAGCCGAAGGCCCGGCCGAGGCGTCTCCTCACGTCGCGGCCCCATTTCAGCCGCCTGGCCGCGCCAGAAGAGGCCCCCACGCTTCTCGGCGGAGTTGCGCGCGTGTGGCGAGCTTCGCCCGGCTATCTTGTCGTCCTCTGTGAAGGCCGGCGGGGCCGGGGTTTCCGCATCTGCTCCGACTGCGGGGCGGGCTGCAGTGGGGCCGTTGCCACGTCCGAGCACGACTCTCCGACCGGAGGCTCGTGCCGAGGGACGCTCGAGTCTGCGGTCCTCGGACACCAATTCGTGACCGACGTGCTTCGGGTGCGTTTCGTTCGCGAGCCGTCACACGTCAGCCCGGCGGACCGGCTCTGGTTCCGGTACTCACTCGCCTACGCGCTCGTCCAGGGCGCGGCCGAGGTCCTCGAGGTGCCACGCCAGGACCTGAGCGTCACGGTTCGCGCCCAGGCGCATGAGATCGTCCTCTACGACGCAGTTCCTGGCGGCGCCGGGCTGGTCGCACGCCTCGAGGATGCGGATCTCTTCCGCGAGGCACTCGCCGCGGCTTGTGCCCGCGTGGCCGAATGTCGTGGCTGCGGCCCGGACGCCAGCTGCTACGGCTGCCTCCGGCACTACGGGAATCAGTTCGCGCACCCGCGCCTACAGCGCGGACCGGCCGCACGATTCTTGACCGAGATGCTCGAGACATGGCAACCGACCGCCCTCGGCGCAGACCCGGAGAGCGTCGCGAAGGAACGCGAAAGGCCGGTGTTCGCCACACCTCTCGGGCTCGATGTCGACCTCTTTCCCAGGGCGTGGCAGCCGCTTGTCAGTGACCTCGCCGCCGAGTCAGGCGTGGATATCGACCCGGGTGGCGACGTAGCCGTCGACGGCCGTGTGATCGGGACCTACGTCGTCGAGTTGCGCCGCGCCGAGGTGTCCGTCCGCGTCGTCGGCGCTCGCTCGGCCGCTGCAGTCGCCGCCCTCGAACGGGAAGGACATCGAGTCCTTGCTCTCGACCCCGCGGACCCACACGCGGCGTCGAGGGTGCGCCGGCTGCTGGGGCTCGAGGCATGATGCGCCTCGGCAGTCGGGGGAGCGTCCTCGCGGGCCTCCTCGACGAAGACATGCGGGCTGAAGAGCGCCGCGGAACACATCACCGGGCGTCGCAGCGCGCTCCCGGCGGCGGAGCGCTCCGGATGGATCGTCGGACTCCCGCGAATACCCGCTCGCGGCCGCGGAGCCACCACTCCGAGCAACCCTGGTGGTGGACCGGGTGAATCTGCATGTGTGCACCCTCGCGCGGGTGGCGTGCTCATTCGTCCGGCGCGAGTCATGGGGGCGGGCCGCCGTGGCAGCCATCACTTTGCCCCGTCTGCCGCCCGCATCTGTCTGAGCGCCGGACCCAAGAGCATGTCGGGCCGCCCGTCGCACAGCGTCCTCGCGACGAAGGCCAGGGTCACCCGGTCGCGGCAGTGATTGTGCTATCGTCGCTGGCACGAGAACCAGTGCAGGGGTGTCAAGCGGACATGTCGCGTCGGGAAGAGCTGCGCGATCGGATCGCCAAGACGGAGGCCCAGCTTTTCGACATCGAAAAGCGAGCCGAGTTCACGCGCGACCGACTGCAGGCGCTGCGCGAGGAGCTCAGCTCCCTCACATCCGAGCTCGACGGCGGGCAGCGGACTCGGGTTGCCGCGGCCGGTGCCGTCGCAAACGGAGTTGCCCCGCGAACATCAGCCGAGAAGATTGCCCTGTTCCGCGAGCTGTTTCGTGGGCGGGCGGATGTCTTCGCGCGGCGCTGGGCCAATCCGAGGACGGGCAAGAAGGGTTACGCGCCCGCGTGCTCCAACGAGTGGGTACGCGGGATGTGCGAGAAGCCACGCATCAAGTGCGGGGAGTGTCCGAATCAGGCGTTCCTTCCGATCTCGGACTCCGTCATTCGGGACCATCTCCTCGGTCGCCACGTTGTCGGCGTCTATCCGCTTCTCGACGACGACACCTGCTGGTTCCTCGCTGCCGATTTCGACAAAGGCTCCTGGCGCGAGGATGTGAGCGCTTTCGTCGACACCTCCCGAACGTTCGACCTCGCCCCCGCAGTCGAGCGCTCTCGGTCCGGCAAGGGCGGTCACGTTTGGCTCTTCTTCTCGGCCCCGATGGCCGCGCGAGCAGCTCGTGCGTTGGGTTGCTTCTTGATCACCGAGACGATGGAGCGACGGCACCAGCTCGGCATGCGGTCGTACGACCGTCTCTTCCCCAATCAGGACACCATGCCTCGAGGTGGTTTTGGGAATCTGATCGCGCTCCCTCTGCAGCACGAGCCGCGTCGGAAGGGCAATACGATCTTCGTGGACGACCAGCTCGTGCCTCACGAGGATCAGTGGTCCTACCTCGCATCGGTACCGCGCGTGGCTCCGGGGACCGTCCAGTCCATTGCGGAGGAAGCAAGGAGGCGCGGTCGGGTGATCGGTGTCCGCTCGAGCGACGCGGGCGCCCAGGAGGATGAGACGACCTGGCTCGATCCTCCTGTGGCCAGGCCGACGGACCAGCAGGTCGCAGGCTCCGTCCCCGGCACAGTTCGCATCATCCAGGCGCAGAAGCTCTTGGTGGACAAGTCGGGGCTTCCTTCGCCATTGCTCAATCAGATCAAACGTCTGTCGGCTTTTCAGAACCCGGAATTCTACAAGAGGCAGAGCATGCGGCTCTCGACGGCGATGACGCCGCGTGTGATCGCCTGCGCGGAGGAGACTGTTCAATACGTGGCGCTGCCTCGCGGATGTCGAGCCGACCTGGAAAGGCTCTTGAAGGACTTCGATATCGCCGTTCTGGCCGAGGACCAGCGCTGTGAAGGTGAGCAGTTGGACGTCTGCTTCCATGGACAATTGACGGCAGCTCAGGCGCAGGCAGCTCGAGCTCTATGCGAGCACGACACCGGCGTCTTCGTCGCCCCGCCTGGGGTAGGGAAGACGGTCGTCGGAACCTACGTGATCGCGGAACGTCGTCGCAGCACCCTGGTCCTGGTCCACCGGCGTCCGCTGCTCGATCAGTGGAGGGCACAGCTCTCGCTGTTCCTCGGCGTCGATCCCCAGGCCATCGGTCAGATCGGTGCGGGCGAGCGCAGGGCGAACGGCCGCCTCGATGTCGCGATGCTCCAGAGCCTGGTCCGGAAGGGACGCGTTGACGATGGAGTCGCCGGCTATGGGCAGGTGATCGTAGACGAGTGCCACCACATTCCGGCCGTGTCGTTCGAGCGGGTGCTCGAGCACGTCAGGGCACGTTATGTCCTCGGGTTGACTGGAACGCCGAGACGTCGCGACGGGCAGCACCCGATCATCCACATGCAGTGCGGCCCCACGCGTTTTGCAGTCGACCCCAGGTACCATGCCACAGCTCGTCCGTTCAGTCATCACCTCGTGGTTCGGGAGACCGGGTTCAGGGCGGACGGAGTCGATGACGACACGAGCATCCAGAACCTCTACCGGCGAATTGCTGCCAACGAGCAGCGCAACTGCATGATCCTCGACGATGTGATCAATGCGCTCGTGGAGGGACGTTCGCCGATCCTGCTCACGGAGCGGAGGGATCATCTCGAGTACCTGGCCGCACGTCTTCGCAACTTCACCCGGCACCTCGTCGTTCTGCACGGGGGAATGAAGCCAAAGGAAAGACGTGAGGCGACCGCTCGCTTGGCGGCCATCCCGGGTAGCGAGGAGAGGCTCGTCCTGTCCACGGGACGATACATCGGTGAGGGGTTCGACGACGCACGGCTCGACACGCTGTTTCTGGCCATGCCCGTAGCCTGGAAGGGCACGCTGGTGCAGTACGCGGGGCGGCTCCATCGGCTCCATCCCGGAAAGACGGAGGTGCGAATCTACGACTACGCCGACCGCGAGGTTCCGTTGCTGGCGCGGATGTTCGAGAAGCGGCTGCGTGGCTACAGCGCCATCGGCTACAGTCGCCACGATCCACCTCGAAGAGAGGATGAGGAGTGCCGGACCCTCGTCCAGGTGGACCCCGAAGACTCTCCTTGATGTCGAAGGCCTGTCGCCGCGA
>JBHHXQ010000217.1:0-6418 GCA_046757105.1 Candidatus Krumholzibacteriia bacterium | reverse complement strand
GGTAGATCCCCGCGAAGGAGTGGTCGGCGCTGTCCTCCAGTGCAGACGAGGAACGGATCGCCAGCGGATAGCGCATGCGCTCCAGCAGGCGGCGGAACTCGTCTCGACGCGCCTCGCGGAAGCGGCCAGCCATGAAACGCGCCCGCAGCTCTTCGAAAGGCAGCTGGCCGATCGATCTCCACAGTCCGTTGTCTTCGAGGAAATCCTCGAAGATCTCGGAGCAGAGGAAGACCGAGCGTGGGATGCGCAGGAGCCCTGCGAACGGTCCCGCGATCCTCTCGGCGTCTTCCTGCAGCTTGTGCTCCGCGTACGCCAGCCCGCGGGCCTTGCCACCCACGCGCCCTCCACCCAGGACCCGGATCCGGCCCGGCGGATTGATCTCGTCGACCTCGAAGCTGAACAGTGCGGTCGGTTTGCCCACAAATCCTCCCGGGTCGAACTTACGCCAATCTCACCCGCACCGGGAAGTGGCGCGCAGGCGCCGGACCCCATCCCACCCGCGAGCCACGTACGGCCGGCAGGACCACCTGCGGAGCGGCCGGGTGGCGGCTCCACGCCGTCTCGGCGCTGGCCCACCGCCGGCAGCCCCATCCCGTTGCCGAAACCGCGCCCGGTCGGCGATTCGACGCCGTTTCGGCGCCGGCGCGCCATCGGCTCCGTGAGCGAATCCGCTTCGCCCCCTCGCAGGCCCCTTTCCCCCGCGGGGGTCCGGTTGACACTACCCGGTGCAACCCGCAAGATTCCATGTGGGGGTGGAGACCTCCATTCCGGTTGCAGACCAGCCACGTAACTTCCAAGAGAGGCCATCATGGTGACAAACCCCGACGTGATGAAGCCCGAGATCGACCGTTTGAACCCGTGGATCAACGCGCAGCGCCAGCTCGCCCGCGCCGCCGACATCTTGAAGCTCGAGCCGGGCGTGCACGCGGCCCTGCGGGAGCCGAGCCGCGAGCTGCACGTGACCATCCCGGTGCGGATGGACGATGGATCGATCCGGGTTTTCAAGGGCTTTCGTGTCCAGTACAACGACGCGCGCGGCCCGACAAAGGGTGGGATCCGCTATCACCCGGAGGAGACGATCGATACGGTCCGCGCCCTTGCCGCCTGGATGACCTGGAAAACGGCTGTGGTCGACATTCCACTCGGGGGCGGCAAAGGTGGCATCATCTGCGACCCGAAGCAGCTGTCGTCCCGCGAGCTCGAGCGTCTCTCCCGCGGCTACATCCAGCAGGTGGGGCGTATCCTGGGCCCCGAGCAGGACGTGCCGGCGCCGGACGTCTACACCACGCCCCAGATCATGGCCTGGATGATGGACGAGTTCTCGAAGCTTCGCGGCTTCAACTCGCCCGGCGTGATCACGGGCAAACCGATTCCGCTGGGCGGCTCGGCCGGCCGCGGGGACGCGACGGCGCGGGGTGGAGTGTACACGGTGCGCGAGGCCTCGAAACACCTGGGGCTCGACCCACGTCAGTCACGTGTGGCCATCCAGGGCTTCGGCAACGCCGGCTCGTTCGCCGCGTTGCTCTCGAAGGAGATCCTGGGTTCCAGGATCGTCGCGGTCAGCGACTCGCACGGCGGGGTCATCAACGAGGACGGCTTCGACCCGAAGGCCATCATCGAGCACAAGCGCAAGACGGGATCGGTCATCGGCTTCCCCGGCACCAAGCCCATCACCAACAAGGAGCTGGTGGAGCTGGACGTCGAGATCCTGTGGCCGTCGGCGCTCGAGAACGCCATCACCGGCGAGAACGCGGAACGCGTGCAGGCGAAGATCGTCGCCGAAGCGGCGAACGGCCCCACCACGCCTGAGGCGGACGAGATCCTCCACGGCAAGGGCGTCTTCGTGATTCCCGACTTCTTGTGCAACGCCGGCGGCGTCACCGTTTCGTACTTCGAGTGGGTCCAGAACATCAGCGGCGACTACTGGGACGAGGACCGCGTGCACGAGCGGTTGGACCGCAAGATGACACGAGCGTTCCACGACGTCCTGGATGTCTCCACGCAGCACAAGGTGGACATGCGAACCGGCGCCTACCTGGTCGCCGTCGCACGCGTCGCCGAAGCCATGAAGCTGCGCGGCTGGGTCTAGGAGGAGCTGCAGCCGGAAAGACTCGATCTCCGAGTGCAGGCGCCGTTTGCCCGACGGCGCCTGCACTGTCCGTGGGCCGATGTCGAGAGCTGGCGCGCGACACGGGCCGGCCGTCCGCGAGATCGCCTGCACCCCGGAAACGTGCAGATCGTTGACGCGAGTCGTCGACTTTGGAGACGTGCACTGCGTCCCGTGACAGCCCCCGGAGCGCCGCATCTTTCCTCTCGTTCACGCCGGCACGTTCTCTGCAATGACCCCGTCCACAGCGGAAGCCTGGCCGGTCGCCGCGGCAACCCGGTGAAGCCACCAGAGCATCGATGTCGCACCTGTGCGGTCTCCCGGGGTCGCTCGTGCCAGCGCCGCCGTCATCCGCCGGTGCAGGAGGACCAAACCCAGGACGCGATACCCGCCGGCCGGACGTCTTCCACCGCCGAGGCGTGACCGACCTGCTCCCGAAGTGGGCGCTCGTGCCTGAGCGGGCGCGCAACGGACTTCGACCACCAGAAAGGACGCAGACGTGCTCCACTCGATGTGGACCTCTCGAGGCGGGGCTGGAGCCTAACCGAGGCAGGTCAGCGGAGAAGTGTCATGCGTCCCGACCCCCGCCAGCCGGACGCCAGCAGCTCGTAGAAGTAGGTGCCGCTGGGTTGGGGCCGGCCCGCGTGGTCGCGGCCGTCCCACCGGAGGCCGTGCGTCCCAGCCGGGAGCACGCTGCTGCGCAGCTCGCGCACGAGACGCCCGTGGCCATCGAACACGCGGATGCGCGCCCGTCCGGGCCGCGCCAGCTCGAAGCGGATGCGGGTGCGCGGGTTGAACGGGTTGGGCCGGTTGCCGAGAAGGCGTGAAACCCCGGGCGCTTCCACGTGCACCGCGCGTCGGCCCAGGATCTCGAAGCCGTCCGGAACGTGCAGGGCGAGCGCGTAGAGGTAGGTTCTTCCGCTCTCGACGTCTGGGTCGCGGAATCGCGTCGCTGTGGCCGCCAGCTGCGCGCGCTCCTGCCATGCGGAGCCTGCGGTGGCGCGTAGCACGGACAGCGACGCCGTTTCGCCCGGATGCGCCTGCAGCCTCCACGACAGCTCGACACCGTGGCCCGCGTCGTAGGCGGCCGTGAGCTCCTGCAGCACCACGGGCACGCTGGGATCGGTGCTCGCGCAGCGCTGCAGACCGCTGCTCGTGGACGTCGCACAGAGCTCGACATCCACCGCGACGTCTTGCGACAGCTCGCCCGGCACGTCGACGCTCACCGCGACGAGCTCGGCGCCGGTCGGCGGCACACGAACGCTCGGGGGCCACGACATCGGCCAGGACTCGCTGTTGGTCGCAGACAGCTCCAGCAGCTCGGCCCGAGGGCCGGCGTTGAGGACCTCGTAGAAGAAGAGCAGCTGGGTCTGGCCAGGAGACGCCGTCTGGCTCTCCGGTGCAGTGAGCACGAAGCTGGACGTTTCGGGGCTCGTGTCGGTGAGCCGCGCGACGTACAACCCTTGGGCCATGTCGCTGATGAAGATGTTGCCGCTCTGCGCGAACGGGTAGACACCCCAGACGCCCGTGAGCCCCGAGATCGTACCGGGACGTGTGTCGTAGAAGGCGGCGCGCCGGGGGGCGCTGCGATCTGTGATGTCGACGACCTGCAACCCCTGGGCATAGTATGAGGCGTACGCCGAGTCCCCCTTCACGAACACGTTGTGCACGGTGGCAATCGTGCCCGCGTCCCACCTGGCCACCCTGAACACGTTTCTCGAGTCGGTGACGTCCCAGATCCGGATGTGCCCGCCGACGACCTCGTGCGTCGTGAGCAGGTGCCGCCCATCCTCGGTGAGCCAGGCGTTGTGCGTGTTGGCCCCCGTGACCACGAAGGCGACCTCCTGCGGGCTCGATTTGTCACCCACGTCCAGGATCGTGAGGCCACTGTTGAAGATGTTCGAGAGGTAGGCGACGTCGTCGCGCACGTAGACGTCGTGCACGTAGAGGTCCGTGTAGGCGCCCACATCGCGCGGATTCTCGGGATCTGAGAGGTCGAGGATGCGCATGCCGGCATCGATGGAGTTCTTCCTGCTGCCGGCGATGTAGGCGTAGCCGTCGTAGATGCCGATGTTGTGTGCGGTGTCGAACGTGGCGTCGTACGCCCGCACGAAGACGGGCTGGCGAGGGTTCGAGAGATCGAAGATCTCCATGCCGCCGCCACCGTTGTCGTTGACGACGTAGGCGTAGTTCTCGTACGTCCGCGCATCCCGGTGCGTCGCGATCCAACCGAATGCATGCAGCACCGTCTGCGGGCGGGTTGGATCGGTGACGTCCACGAAGATGGTCGCGTCGAACGAGCAGAGAATCGCCAGCTCCGTGCCGTTCGGGGCGTTGTAGCCCCAGATGTCCATGTAGGCGGTGCCGGAGACACCTCCCTGCGGGTTGAAGTTGCTGAGGATCTCCACGTTGAGGTGATCCTGAGCCTGGGCACCCCCCACAATGCAGAGTGACGCCAGAGCCACCAGGCCAGGACGCGCCGGAGCCCACCACCGGTCGTGTGCAGACGACATCGTTCGACCCCCCGAGGCACGCGGCTCGGCGACGGGGCGAGGAACGACCACCGAGATCCGACAAGATAAGCAGGCCGGAGCCGCTCGGCAAACCGCCAGGCCGGCCAACGACGCCGGCAGGCTGCCCGGTCGGGGCAGCGTGGCGAGCTGCCATGCAGGTCGGAGTCGCTCGGCGAATCACTGGCGAAGCGGCATGCGGGCCTCGTAGCGCTCGATGTGGGTGCGGATCCGCGCCGCCAGGGCCGGATCGTTCCGCTCCTGCGCGAGCTCCGCGGCCTGCCGCGCCGTCGCAATGGCTTCCTCGAAGCGCCCCACGTCGGCCAGCGCCGCCGCCTTGGTCTTGAGCGCCTGCGGCAGCCGCTCCCGAGCCGAGCGCACGACCCGTTCGGCGAGCCCGACCGCCTCCGCGCCGTTGCGCAGCTCCGGATCGGGCGTCGTCGCCAGGAGCCAGGCCAGCCTCTCGGTCATGCGAACGTGATCCGGTTCCTGATCCAATCCGTCGCGCAGCAAGCGGATCGCTTCGGCATGCCGCCCGAGCATCGTGTATACCAGGCTCAAGTTGTCGCGGGCATCGAGGTGGCGCGGATCCAGGGCCAACGCGCCCTCGTAGTGCTCCACGGCCCGGCTGAACCGCTGTCGCCGTGTGAGTGCAACCGCCAGCTCGAAGTGCGCCTGCGCATTCTGCGGTTCCAGCTTCACCGCACGCTGGTACTGCAGCACGGCCTCGTCGTGACGCCCCAGCTCCGCGAGCGCCGCCGCCTGCGCCAGGTACCCCCGCGGGTAGCGCGGGCGCCGGGCCAGAGTGTGGTCGAAGTGCTGCAACGCCTCAATCGCCAGTCCCTGGTTGAGCAGCGCCAGACCCAGGTTGAAGTGCGCATGCGCATCACGCGGCGCGGCCTCCAGCGCGTCGCGGAACGAGCGCTCCGCGCGCTCGAGATCGCCCGCCGCCATCTCGGCGCGCCCGCGTCCCGTCAGCGCGCTGGCCAGCTGGACACGCGCGCGCCCGTAGCCGGGGACCTCATCGAGAACGGCTCGCAGGCGCCCGATCACCTTCTCCCAGCTGTCGACCGCCGGCTCGAGCACCGCGTCCTCGAGCTCGGCGCTCGCCGCAACCGTCTGGCGCTTGGCCCACAGGTGGGCGTCGAGAGCGCGGTCGACCTCGGTCTGCGAAGCGAACAGCGGCGACCAGTCGGAGACGATGGAGCGCGGGCTCCTCCGGTACGAATCGATGAGCCGGATGTTGCTGCCGCCATCCGGCGTCCCGATGGAGAGCGGGCTGGAGAACTCCAGGTAGAGGTTGTCGTCGCTGTTGATGGGCCCACCCTCGGCGAAGCGGCGCACGCCCGCGTCGTCCATCGTGAACTCGGAGAGAAACGAGAGCGGATCCTCGATCCCGATGCGCGACAGCTGCTCGGCCACCCGGGGTTGTCGCAGACGCTCGGCCAGGGACGCGAGGTCCACGACGATGGGTGCCGTCGAGCCGATCAGCACCGCGTCGAAGGCCGTCTGCCAGAGCTGGTTGTGCTCGAAGTTGCGCGCAAAGGAGGCGGTGATCGATCGGAGGTTCTCCTCCGCAAGCTCGTAGGTCGGCATCCACTGACACATCACACCGTTTTCGGCCAGGTGCTCTCTGATCATGGCGTAGTACTCGGTGGTGTACAGGTAGGCGGCTCCGTAGGCCCAGGGATGGATCGGATCGGCCGTGATGACGTCGTACTTCTTCTTGGTGGTCAGGAGGTGGTTGCGCCCGTCCTGGACGACCACCTGCAAGCGCTCGTCGTCCAGCGCCCCTCCGTTC
>JBHHXQ010000216.1:0-6480 GCA_046757105.1 Candidatus Krumholzibacteriia bacterium | reverse complement strand
GGGTGCTCCCCAGACACGAGCGATCTCGGTGGAGTCGGCGCCACGCGCCGGGCCCGGGCCTCCGTCTGGGGGGCGCGGGAAGACGAGTTGAGCCTCAGGACACAGCTGTGGTATCGTATTGATCTTCACATCCTGTGCAAGTCGCCCGTGGGGGGTTAGGGCGGCCGCATCGTGCCACTCTATCGGGCTATCTCGTTGAAGCCCTTGGACTTGCTGGTGTGGGGCCTGCGTGAGTGAAGCGAGGTCCAGGGACTCTCCGGGTGTGCCTGCGGCGCGCTGCCGAGCGCCGACAAGGGGGGCAGGCCGGAGCGGTCGCATGCTCCGAGCGGTTCCGCGCGTACCGGACGTCGAGTGCCCCTCTGGTTTCTCCCGCTTCATGTCCAGTCTGCTTGTCCGAGAAGGACGAGGGCGGTCCTCGCCTGCCCGAGAAAGGACTGACGATGCCGAACCGGCCAGACAACAGTGCGTTCCGAACAGCTCCCCGGCATTGCGTGCGCGAGAGCGACCACCCGGGGAGTATTCTTCTGCGCGGCCTCCCGACCCGGATCCGGATGGTTCTGGTGACCCTGGTGGTCTCGCTGTCCTTCCTGGCGGCGCATGCTCCTCTGCATGGCGTCGAGGCCACGGGCTCCGGCGACCCCGAGCTCAAGTCGCGCTACCCGCAGCAGTGTGGCAGCACTCCCGAGGTGCGTCTGCAACACCAGCACCGGGTGAGCGAGAAGATCGCTCCACAGTATCCGTCACCGAACGATCAGGACCTCGACCACATCGCGATCCTCGAGGACGACGGCAGCCTCGTCGTCGGGGGCGTGACCGACACGGACGCCATCCACAGCCGCTTCTTCGCGTCGCACTCCAACGTCTACACCTACATCTGCATCTTCGCGGCGAGCACGTTTCCCGGGGACGTCGCTCCCGAGGGGGGCTTCGCCTTCGAGCAGAACCTGAGCAACAACGTGCAGCGCATCGGCCTGCCGCTCTTCAATCAGGGCGCGACGCTGAAGAGTCGGCTCAACATGAACGACCTCGGCGAGTACGGGGAGGATCCGGGCGAGGAGCTTCCGGGTTTCCTGAACACGTTCTCGGGCGTCGACGTGCTCGGTCAGGAGGCCGAGCACATGGTGGGTGCCTTCGTGCAGTCCAACAACGCCGACATCCTGGGGCGTGGTGAGGCGCACTGGAGCTTCTTCTACGAGACATACGGATCCGTCATGGAGGGCAACGGCTGGCAGGACAACGGCGGCGGCACCTCGTGGACGACGATCGCTTCCGGAACGGGCTACAGCCAGCTCGACAACTACCTCTACGGGTTCCTGCTCCCCACGGATGTCACCGATCCGATGTACTTGATCAGCAACCCCAACCCGAACCTCCTGGCCAACAACGGCGAAGCCGCGCTGCCGGTGCAGGGCGTGACGGTGTCGAGCTCGGGAGCGACGACGGTCTCCATCAACAACATCAGCAGCCAGATGGGTGGCGCCCGCGTTCCCGACGCCAACAGCTCGCCGAAGACCTTCAAGATGGCGTTCATCCTCGTCATCCCCAACGGCACCACCGTGGCAGACCACGACATGGAGAAGATCGACGACTTCCGCATCCAGTGGGAGGAGTTCTTCGACGTCGAGACGAACGGCGTCGGCACCATGGACACCGAGCTCGGCTCGGTGCCCGTGACCGCTGACTTCGAGTCGCATCAGATCGCCGCAGACATCGGCGTCACGGTGCAGTTCGACAACGACAGCTTCGGCAGCATCTCCGGTTTCCTGTGGGACTTCGGCGACGGCAACACCTCGACCGAGCGCCATCCGACGCACACGTACGTGAGCCAGGGCGCCTTCGACGTGACGCTGACGGTGAACGGTGTCGGCGGGCCGGTAGTGGTGACGAAGCCGGGCCATGTCCAGGTCGGACCCGAGACCGTCTACTTCGAGGACGACTTCGAGACGGACCAGGGTTGGACGACCGATCCGGCGGACAACGCCACGACGGGAACCTGGCTGCGGGCCGACCCCGTGGGGTCGTTCCTCAGCGCGCAGTTCGGCAACGACCTGATCTCCGCCATCGTACAACCCGAGGACGACCATACGCCGGCCGGGACGACGTGCCTGGTCACGGGCAACGCCAACCCGAGCGACAACATCGGTGTCAACGACATCGACGGCGGCCGCACGACGATGCGATCGCCCATCATCGACCTGTCCACCGCGCAGGATCCGGTGCTCAGCTTCTGGTTCTGGTACACGAACAACGCCGGCGCCTCTCCGGGGCGGGACACCTTCACCGTCGATCTGTCCGACGACGGCGGCAGCAGCTGGGTCACCGCGCGCACGGTCCACAGCGCGCACCACTTCTGGCGCGAACACCAGGTGCGCATCTCCGACTTCGTCGGCCTCACCAACAACGTGCGGGTTCGTTTCCGCGCCGCGGACGAAGGGTCGGGCTCGCTCGTCGAGGCTGCCGTCGACGACGTGAGGATCTTCGACGTCGACACCGCGGTGGACGTGTCCGAGACCGAGTCCGGTCTCACCCGCTTCGCGCTCGAGCGCAGCTGGCCGAACCCGTTCGCTTCGCAGACGACGATCCGGTTCGCGGTGCCGTCCCCCGGCAGCGAGGTCGCGCTGCGCGTCTACAGCGTGGACGGCAGGCTGGTGCGCACGTTGCTGAGCGGCCACGTCGATCCCGGAGTCCACACCATCTCGTGGAACGGCCGGAACGACGCCGGCCTGCGGGTGGCCAATGGCGTGTACCTGTCCCGCCTCGACACACCGCGGGGATCCCTGACGCGAAAGATGTTCTACGTGAAGTAGGTGCGAGATTCGCAGCCTCGATTGCAGCTCCCCTCCGGGTTCCCGGAGGGGAGTTTCGTTCGGCCTCGCAGACGGGCGGCCTCGGCGGCCGGCCTGCAGCGATGCAGGCCCACTCCGACGACGGCTCACGGCGACGGGTGGAGCCGGGGCGTCGGCCTCCTGTCGCCGCGGCGCAGGGGCAGCCTCCACGAGCCACGACCGGACGAATCCATCGTTTCGTCCGAACGCTGCCTGCGTGTATCATGCGGCCGTCGACGCCCCGGTCGCGACGCGAGATGTGGACGGGAGCCGGGGTGGTGCACACGTCGAAACGGAGGTCCCGACTCATGAAGAAGATCGTCCTTGCTGCGCTGCTGTTGGGCATCGCCACCGGCAATGCCTTCGCGGACCTCGTGATCCAGGTGGAGCATCGGGAGTTCGAGTCGGAATCCCCCGAGATCAGCAAGGGGCGGATCATGATGACCGCCGACAAGCTGAAGATGGAGCCCGAGGATCCAGAGCAGCCCACCATGATCTGGCGTGGCGACCAGCAGGCCGTCCTGATCATCGAGCACGAATCCAAGAGCTACATGACGCTCGACAGGAAGATGATGCAGGGGATGAGCGTGCAACTCGACCAGGCCATGAAGCAACTGGAAGAGCACCTGAAAGAGCTTCCCGAGGAACAGAGGAAGATGGCCGAGCAGATGATGAAGGAACGCATGCCTCAAATGGCGCAGGCCCAGAAGCTGAGCGTGGAGGTCCGGCGAACGGATGAGAAGGACAAGGTCCACGGCTACCCGTGCACGCGCTTCGACGTCCTGGTGGGCGGCACGAAGACGAGCGAGATCTGGGTGACGGACTGGAAGAAGGCAGGCGTCGACGAGGATTCCTTCGCTGCGTTCCGTGGAATGTCGCGCTTCTTCCGCGATCTCTTCGAGTCGAGCGAGATGCTGCGTCAGGCAGCCCGCGAAAACGCGATGTTCAATGGCATCGACGAGATCGATGGCTTCCCGATCCTCATCCGCGAGTACGAAGACGGCGCCGTGAGCGGCGAAACCTCCTTCAAGTCGGTCCAGAAGACGAACGTGAAGGCGTCGGAGTTCGAAGTCCCGGAAGGCTACAGCGCACGCCAACAGCCGTTTTCGGGAATGTAGGGTGGGGCATCCGCCGCGGCACGGCGCCGGATGCACGGCGCGCGCCGACCGGGCGGGCCGGCGCCAACACGCACACCAGACCGAACCGCACGAGCCGCTGTCGAGTTCTCTGACACGTCGGAGAGGCACGTCGTGAGCGAGGTCGAGCCGCAGAACCGAACACTGGAGCGCCGGGTCTTCCTCAAGAAAGCGCTCACCGCTGCCGCTGCGGCGGGCGGCGCCGCGATGTCGGCGTGCGCTCGTCGGGAAAGCGGTCCCGCGGTGGTGACGCACCCGCACGTCACCTGGCGGGCGAGCTCGAGCTTCCCCCGCGCTCTCGACACGCTGTACGGCAGCTGCGAGGTTCTGGCCGAGCGCATCGCGGCGCTCTCGGACGGGCGCTTTCGCATTCGGACCTATCCGGCCGGCGAGATCGTGCCCGGACTGCAGGTGATGGATGCGGTGCAGCAGGGCACCGTGCAGGTGGGACAGACGGCGAGCTACTACTTCACGGGCAAGAACCCGGCGCTCGCCTTCGATGCGTGCGTGCCGTTCGGCCTGTCGTCCCGCCAGCAGACCGCCTGGCTGTACGAGGGCGGTGGTCTCGAGCTGATGCGCGGGCTGTTCGCCGACTTCAACATCATCAGCTTCCCGGCGGGCAACACCGGCACGCAGATGGGCGGCTGGTTCCAGCGCGAGCTGCACTCGGTGAGCGACTTGCAGGGTCTCAAGATGCGCATCCCCGGTCTGGGCGGGCAGGTGATGCACCGTCTCGGCGCCACGGTGCAGGTGCTGGCCGGCGGTGACATCTTCCCGGCGCTGGAGCGTGGCGCCATCGACGCCACCGAATGGGTGGGTCCGTACGACGACGAGAAGCTCGGCTTCTACAAGGTGGCGAAGCTCTACTACTACCCCGGCTGGTGGGAGCCGGGCCCGTCGCTGTCCTTCTACGTGCACCGCGCCGCTTGGGACAGGCTGCCGAAGACGTACCAGATGATCTTCGAGACGGCGGCCAGGGACGCGGCCGTGACCATGCAGGCGCGCTACGATGCCAGGAACCCGCCGGCGCTGGCGCGCCTGCTCCAGAATGGCGTGCAGCTGCGCCCGTTCCCTGCCGACATCATGCAGGCCGCCCACCGAGCCGCCTTCGAGATCCTCGAAGAGGAAGCGTCGAAGGATGCGACCTACCGTCGCATCTACGAGGCCTGGAAGCGCGCGCGCGCCGAGGCGTACGACTGGTTCGGCACCGCCGAGCTCGCCTACGCCAGCTTCGCCTTCAAGTCCCGACGGGGATGAGACGCGCCTGTTCTTCCGTGATTGCCGCGAAAGCACGGCTGTGCCCGGGCGGCACCCGTTGCGGGCCCGGCGCGTTCGGCCCATGACGGCCGCTGCCATCCAACGTCATGCACTCGCTCGATGGTGCCGGTGTCACCCTGTTCGCCTCGAGTCCCTCGGGGCCCTGGTGCGAGCGAGGATCATCCAGCTCGGACCCGAAACGGCTTCCTTCGCAGCGGCTCGTCCCGAACACGGTGATGCTGTCGTGATCCTCAGTTGCCGATCCGCGGGGCCTCGTACGTGGCCCCGGGGTCGACCCTCTCCGCGTAGCGACCGTTCCAGTTGTCCACGAAGTAACGGTCGAGACGGCGCGCCAATGCTCGCCCCTCGACGAGGAGCCCGACGTTGCGGCTGCGGTGGAAGTAGTCCTTCTCCCAGTTGCTCGTTCCCAGCCAGCACGAGCGCGCGTCGACGACGAGGTACTTGGCGTGGATGACTCGCGCGTACGGGACGAACCCGCCCGACCACTCGGGGATCGTGACCAGGTTCACCTCGATGTCGGGAAGAGTTTGCAGGCTCTGCAGGCCTTCGATCGTACCGCGGCGCTTGCTCCAGTCGGCGACGAGCAGCTGGACGCGCACGCCGCGCGCGGCCGCCCGCCGGAGCGCCGACTCCAGCTCACCGAAGTAGGTACCGTCGCGGCCGACGGTGCGATACGAGAGCAGCTGCACGCGGACGTTCTCCCGGGCGGAGTCGATCATCTCGAGGAGGCGGGGGAGGTCCCAGAGGGCCTCGTCCGGCAACCAGCCCGTCGGGCTGAAGACCGGCGTGACGCGCAGCGTGTCTTCTCCCTGGGTGACCACTGCGGGGAAGCCGTAGCCGTCCGGTGGGGGTGAGGCGCGGAAACCCGGGTCCGCGCCAGCGGCCAGCGCCCAGTCGGTTTCGAAGACGTCCGTGAGCGCGCGCACCACGCCCGGGATGCGAATGCGCAGCCCCAGCTCCTGGATGTGCGTGAGGGCCCTCCAGTCGAAGTTCTGGCTGCCGGCGAACGCCTCCCGGGTGTCGACGATGAAGTACTTGGCGTGCAGCACTCCACCCGCGAGCGCAGCCACGTCGTACCGGCGCACCTCGATGCCGGACCGGCGCGCCAGCCGGTCCAGGGTTCGCGGGTAGGTCCGGTAGAACTTCTCTTCGGCCAGGAAGCGCACGCGCACGCCGCGATCCGCCGCCGCTTCGATGGCGCGCACGATCGTCTCGAGACGGCTGTCGGGCGCGTTGCTGGC
>JBHHXQ010000215.1:0-6483 GCA_046757105.1 Candidatus Krumholzibacteriia bacterium | reverse complement strand
GCAGGAAGGGGAGCGCCGGCGGCAACCGTGTGGGCGGTGCCGCGCCGTCCGCTCTCCGCAGCCGGCGATCGACCGCGTCTCCGAGCCAGGCCAGCAGGGCGAGGATGGGGCCGAGGACGGAGGCCGCGTGCGAGTTGCTCCAGGCGATCTGCACGGCGACGAGCGCCAGGACCACACCGCGCGTGCGAGGTCCTCGCTGCCGGAGGAGCTGGGTCGCGGCCGCGAGCAGCAGGAGTGACACCAGCTCCGGGCGCACGAAGAAGCGCTCGTAAGCGATGATCATGGCGAGCAGCAGGGCGACCAGGTAGGGCCACAGGCGCACCACTCGGCGGCGCATCGCCAGGGCGCACGGCAGCACCAGCGCCACGCCGCCCAGGATCGCGGCCCAGGTCACGAGGGCGGCCGATGCGCCGACACGATGCAGCAGGAACAGGACGACGTCCGCCAGCCATTGGGTGTTGATCCAGTTCGCCGCCGTGTCCGGCGGCGAGAACGGATCGCGCTCCGGCACGCTGCCGGTTTCGACGATGTGGCGGCCGGCCGCCAGATGGATCCAGATGTCCGAGCTGTCGATGCGGTGGAAGCCGAGGAGGAAAGCGGGCAGTGCGAGAGCTGCCACGGCCGCCCACGACAGCAGTGGGGACCTCGATCTGGACAGCTCGGTCTTCCTCGGCACGCTACGGGACTCCCGGCGAGCGGACGGAGCGGAATCCTCATGCGGGTCCGGTGGTCACGCCGCCGTCCCGGGCTTCGGCGGGCGGCGACATCTCGGAACGCACCGCGTCCCGTCCAGCCTTCACGTCGACGCGACGCAGCAGCAGGCCTCCCACGATGAAGAAGCTCATGATCGAGAAGATGGCACTGCGGCTCGATCCTGTCACCTCGATCATCACCGCGAAGACCGCCGGCCCGAGGATCCCGGCGAACTTCTCCATCACGGCGAACAGGGCGAAGAACTCCGAGGACTTGTGCTTCGGGATCATGCTCGCGAAGAGGGAACGGCTGAGAGCCTGGGTGCCGCCCATGACCATGGAGACCAGGATCGCCAGCACGAAGAACTCGGTCACGGTGGTCATTCTGTAGCCGAGAAAGGCGATTCCCGCGAACACACACAGAGCCACGTAGATGGATGCCTTGGCTCCGATCCTTCCGGCGAGCGAGCCGAAGCCGAACGCGCACGGCACACCGACGAAGTTCACCAGCAGGATGGCGGTCATCATGGCGCCGGGCGACAGGCCGATTTCGCTGCCGTAGATCGTCGACATGCGGATGATGGTGAGGACCCCATCGTTGTAGATGAGGAACGCGAGCAGCATGAGGACGGCCTGCCTGTACCTCCGGAGCTCTCCAAACGTTTCGCGCAGTTGCAGGAGCGCCGCTCGCACGGTGTTCGCGCCTGCGATCCAGTCCGCTGGCCGACGCGCCGCAGGCTCGGGCACGCGGCGAAACAGAGGCAGCGAGAACCCGAGCCACCAGATCGCGACCGAAACGAACGCGAGCCGTGCGGGCAGTGTGGTCTGTGCCTCGCTCAGGTCGTCGCCGCTGGGCAGACCGAACCAGGCCGGGAACTGGATCCACGCCAGGTTGAGCCCGAGCAGGAGCCCGCCCCCGAGATAGCCCATGGCGTAGCCGGAAGTGGACACGCGGTCCATCTCGTCGGGGCGTGCAACGTGTGGCAGGAGCGAGTCGTAGAACACGAAGCTGCCGGAGGCGCCGATGTTCACGAACACGAAGAGGATCACGGCGAGAAGCCAGTCACCGGTGTGGACGAAGAACATTCCGGCGGCGGCCAGCGCGCCCACCCACAGGAAAAAGGCGAGCAGCTTCTTCTTGATCGGTCTGGAGTCGGCGAGTGCGCCCAGAACCGGAGCCAGCACGGCGACGAGGCTCAACGCGATCGTGGTGGCCAGCGCGAAACGCTGGGTCGCGATCTCTCTGGGAAGCTCGCTCGCGGCCACCCGTTGGAAGTAGGTGGGGAAGACCGCCGCGACGATCGTTGCCGCCATCGCGGAGTTGGCCCAGTCGTACATCACCCAGGCGCGCAGCTCGGGTCGGTGCATCCCGAGCTTCTCGAGCCAGCCCGTCTCCGGTGTTCCAGTGTGCTCGGCGGAGGGTGGCATCGGTGTTCCTCCGGTCCTGGCCCGAAGCCGCAGGGGTTCGCACGGATCGCGACGATGCTCTAGCCTCGGGCGCGCCTGCGCGTGCGGTGTAGGGTGTTGAGTTCGACGAGCAGAATCAAGGGAAGGATCACGACAGCGGATCGCAGCACCCAGAGGGCACCGAGGTAGAAGCGCCTCTCGGCGTGGTGGCCGGCGAAGGTGTCGGCGATCGAGTCGACGAAGATCTTCGGGTAGAGACCCAGGACGACGGCCAGGCCATCGTACGCGTACTTCTCCAGCTTCGCGCTCCCCAGCGCGACGTAGGTCTTGTCGAGAAACGCGAAGTAGCGGTTGACCTGCGCGCCAGGAATGCAGCCGATCGTCGCCTGGTCGAGCAATGCGTCGTAGAATTCCGAGCTCGCGTCGTGCTTGCCGCTCAGGCTGCGAATCGAGAAGTCGGGAACGGCTCCGGCCTGCAGATCCGCGAGGTCCAGCGGCCGGCCTGCGGTTGCCGGGATTCCGCCTTCGAGCACGTCGACCAGACCGACGTACGTTCGACCGTTCAGCTCGTATCGGGTGCGCAGGACGGTGTGCCCGCCACCGTCCAGGAAGCTCCCGCGCGGCAGGGTGTGCACGATCTGGTAGTCGCGCCGGGTCTCGTACAGGTGGGCGGCGGCGCCGAAGACGAGATTGGAGCAGTTCCCGTAGCCCTGCACGATCGTGCGCTCGTACCTCTCCCGGGGATGCACCGCGTAGACGGTCGTCGACTGGTCGACGTACGGAATCGAGCCGAGGAACCCGGCAACGTCGAGTGGCGTGGCCGCGGCGACGAGCGCCGGGAGCGGCGAGCGCTCCTCGATCGCGTAGCACTTCTGGAAGGCGACCGGCTTGCGCGCCGCGCCCACCAGCGCGACGAGGACCAGAGCCAGGTATGGCAGATGCAGCTTCCGCACGTGACCCCGCCGAACGCCGAGCGCAGCACCCGCAGCCGCAGTTCGGCCGCGCCGGCCCCGACGACCGAGCGTAGCGACGCGATCACCCTGATGCAAACGGACAATGGAGGTCCGGCCCGGTCGCAGGGTTGCTCGGACCCGGAGCGTGATGTCCATTTCGAGGCTGGTCGGGGTGAGAAGCACCTGCAAGAGGCACGGCGGCGCGGCCCTGCCGAGCTGCCGCCGCCGCTGCCCGGACAGCCGGGCACCTTCAGTCTGGGGCATCCGGGTATGCTCGAGGAGGCGTTCCGAGCCGCACGTTGCCGCGACGTCGAAGCGCGGTCGGTCCCGCAACACGCGCTTGCGGATGAAGGTCTCGGAGCCGGACCCCCCTGCCGACGCGGTCGATTCGCACGGGCGGGCGCGGACCATCCTGTCCGCGGTCCTCTGCTCCTGGACCAGGATCGCCCGAACCGGATCAGGTGGCGGACTCTTTGGGCTGCGGGTTCTCGATGGCGATGGACAGCTGGCCGTTGTCGACATCGACGTGCAGGCGCGCTCCCTCCTCGACCTTGCCCGCGACGAGCGCGCGCCCGATGCGCGTCTCCAGCTCCCGCTGCAGGAAGCGCTTGAGCGGTCGCGCGCCGTACACGGGGTCGAAGCCCTGGCGAGCCACGTGCTCTCGGGCGGCATCCGTGAGCTCGAGCTCGATGCGGCGATCGGCCAGGCGCTGGCGCAGCTCGTTCGTCATCAGCTCCACGATCCGCTTGATCTCCTCCAGCGTGAGCGGCTTGAAGAGGACGATGTCGTCGACCCGGTTCAGGAACTCGGGCCGGAACTGCACTCTGAGCTCCTGCAGCATGGTCTCCCGGGCCGCATCCTGGATTTCCCCGGTCTCGGTGACGCCTTCCAGCAGCACGTGCGAGCCTATGTTCGACGTCATGATGATGACGGTGTTCTTGAAGTCGACCGTGCGTCCCTGCGAATCGGTCGCTCGCCCGTCGTCGAGGATCTGCAGGAGCACGTTGAACACGTCGTGGTGCGCCTTCTCGATCTCGTCGAAGAGGATGACCGAGTACGGTTTGCGCCGAACGGCCTCGGTGAGCTGGCCGCCCTCCTCGTAGCCGACGTAGCCTGGGGGCGCACCGATGAGCCTGGAAACGCTGTGCTTCTCCATGTACTCGCTCATGTCGACGCGCACCATGTTCTCCTCGGTGTCGAACAGCGCCTCGGCGAGCGTCTTCGCCAGCTCGGTCTTGCCGACGCCGGTGGGGCCGAGGAAGATGAACGAGCCGATGGGGCGTTTCGGGTCCTTGATCCCGGCGCGGGCGCGGATGACGGCGTCGGCCACCAGCTGCACGGCCTCGTCCTGGCCGATGACGCGCTCGTGCAGGATCTCGTCGAGGCGCAGCAGCTTGTCGCGCTCGCCCTCCACCAGGCGCGTGACCGGGATTCCAGTCCAGCGCGAGACGATCTCGGCGATCTCGGCCTCGGTGACCTCCTCGCGCAGCAGCCGCTCGCCCGCATGCTGCTCCGAGAAGCGTGCTCCTTCCGCGGCGAGTCGTTTCTCGAGCTCCGGCAGTGTGCCGTGCTTGAGCTCGGCGGCACGATCGAGGTCGTAGTTGCGCTCGGCCTCCTCGAGGTCGCCGCGCACCCGCTCGATCTGCTCGCGCACCGCGCGCACCGCGGCGATCGACTCCTTCTCGGCCTGCCACTGGGCGCGCATGGCGTCGCCGTGCGGCTTGAGCTCGGCGAGCTCGCGGCGCAGGTCCTCGAGCCTCTTGCGGCTGGCGCGATCCTTTTCCTTCTTGAGCGCGGCCTCTTCGATCTCCAGCTGCATGACCCGGCGCGTCACCTCGTCGAGCGCGGCGGGCATCGAATCGATCTCGGTGCGGATCATGGCGCACGCCTCGTCGACCAGGTCGATCGCCTTGTCGGGCAGAAAGCGGTCGGAGATGTAGCGGTTCGAGAGCACCGCCGCCGAAACCTGGGCGTTGTCCTGGATGCGCACGCCGTGATGCACCTCGAAGCGCTCCTTGAGGCCGCGCAGGATCGAGATCGTGTCCTCGACCGAAGGCGGATCCACCAGCACGGGCTGGAAGCGGCGCTCGAGCGCCGCGTCCTTCTCGATGTGCTTGCGGTACTCGTCGAGCGTCGTGGCGCCGATGCAGTGCAGCTCGCCTCGCGCCAGCATCGGCTTGAGCATGTTGCCGGCGTCCGGAGAGCCCTCCGTGCGCCCGGCGCCCACGATGTTGTGCAGCTCGTCGATGAACAGAAGGATGCGCCCCTGGCTCTGCTTGATCTCGTTGAGAACGGCCTTCAAGCGCTCCTCGAACTCGCCGCGGAACTTGGCGCCGGCCAGCAAGGCCCCCATGTCGAGCGCGAAGATGGTGCGGTCCTTCAGCCACTGGGGGACGTCGCCGCGCACGATGCGCTGCGCGAGTCCCTCGACGATGGCCGTCTTGCCGACGCCGGGCTCGCCGATGAGCACCGGGTTGTTCTTGGTCTTGCGTGAGAGGATCCGGATCGCGCGCCGGATCTCGGCGTCGCGACCGATCACGGGATCCAGCCTGCCGCCGTGCGCCTGCTCGACGAGATCGACGCCGTACTTCTCGAGCGCCTCGTAGGCGCCCTCGGGTGTGGCGCTCGTCACACGCTGACTTCCGCGCACGGCCATCAGCGCCTCGAGGAAGGCATCACGCGTGACGTGGTGCTGCTGGAAGAGACGCCCCAGCGGCGTCGACGGATCGACGTCGAGGAGCGCGAGGATCAGGTGCTCCACCGAGATGTACTCGTCCTTGAGTCGTTTCGCCTCGTCCTCGGCCTTCACGAACAGCCGCTGGAAGCGCTGGGTCACGAGGATCTTGCCGGGCTCGGCACCCGGTCCCGAGACGCTGGGCCGGCGCCCGAGCAGCGTCTCGATCTCACGCTGCAACGTCTGCCCAGGCACGTTCATCCGCACCAACAGGCGCGGGAACAACCCGTCGCTCTGCTGCAGCAGCGCCAGGGCGAGGTGCTCCGAATCGACCTCCTGGTGACCGTAACGCACGGCCAGGTTCTGGGCCTCCAGCATCGCTTCCTGTGACTTCTGCGTCAGTCGGTCGAGATCCATGTCCGTCCTCTCATCCGGTTCTTCCTCGAACGTCGCGCCTCGTTGCCTCCACGAGCGTCGCAGACCCGCGACGGCCGCGGCCCTGCGCGCGGGATTCTCAGCCGTTCACCCTCCGTCGTTCACTGCCGGCCCGGAACCTCGAGGCTCGCGCCAGCTCCTCGAAGAGCCTGCGCTCCGCGCGGCTGAGCCGCTCCGGGACGACGATCCGCAGCTCCGCGTAGAGGTCGCCGCGGTCGCCGTCGAGGTCCGGGTAGCCCCTGCCGCGCAGGCGGATCCGGCGCCCGGAGGACGACCCCGCCGGCACCTTGACGCGGAGCGTGTCGTCGAGCGTGTGCAGGAG
>JBHHXQ010000214.1:0-6530 GCA_046757105.1 Candidatus Krumholzibacteriia bacterium | reverse complement strand
GGGGGCGGTGCGCCCTCGGGAACGCTGCGCCTCGCGGAGGGTTCGGGCCCGCGCACGATCACACTGCGCAGCGCCGCCGAGGGCGGTGGCGCGGTGCTCAAGCACTTCACGTTCGACCCGGAGCGCTACGAGATCCGTGTGGACCTCGAGCTGGAGCGCGGCGACGGCCTGGCGCAGATCGAAGGCTACAGGCTGCTCTGGACGCACAGCCTCGAGAGCACCGAGGGGAACCAGAAGGACGACTGGGCGTCCTTCCAGCTCGCGGCGAGCGCCGGCCGGCAGGTCACCCGGCAGGGCCTTCGGGGCGGTTTCTTCGGTGGCGGGGCGTCGGAGGACAAGTCGACGTCGGTGGTCGGGGAGCTCGACTGGGCCAGCATGAAGAGCAAGTACTTCGTGGTGGCGGTCATCCCGGAGTCCCAGAAGAGCGGCAAGGCGACTCTGATCGGAAACCCGAAGACCCACCGGATGAGGTTCGAGATCGACCAGCCCTTCCCGTGGCGCGGGGGGCCGCGCGAAACCTACCGGGTCTATGCCGGCCCCATCGTGTACGACCGCCTGGCGAACCTCGGGGTCGGGCTGGAGGCGGTCGTGGAGCTCGGCTGGAGCTGGATCCGGCCGTTCTCGAGGCTGGTGCTCACCTTCATGAGGTTCCTGCACAACTTCATTTCGAACTACGGCATCATCATCATCATCGTCTCGGTCCTCAGCAAGCTGGTGTTCTGGCCGCTCTCCGAGAAGTCCTTCCGGTCGATGCGCGAGATGCAGAGCGTGCAACCGCTGATGCAGGAGATCCGCAACCGCTACAAGGACGATCCCCAGGAGATGAACCGCCAGGTCATGGCGCTCTACAAGCGGCGCGGCGTCAATCCGGTCGGTGGCTGCATGCCCCTGGTGGTGCAGATGCCGATCTTCGTGGCGCTCTACGCCGTGCTGCGCAGCAACATCGAGCTCCGCAACGCGCCGTTCATGCTCTGGATCGACAACCTCGCGGCGCCGGATGTGCTGTTCACGATGCCGTTCCGGCTTCCAGGCCTCGGCAGCGACTTCAGTCTGCTGCCGCTGCTCATGGGTGCGGCCATGATCTGGCAGTCGAAGATGGGCTCGCCGATGTCGATGTCGGGTCCGGGAGCGCAGCAGCAAGCCATGATGAAGTGGCTCATGCCCATCGTTTTCATTTTCATCTTCTACAAGATGCCCTCGGGCCTGGTTTTGTACTGGCTCGTGAACACCGTTTTGAGCGTCTCGCAGCAGCTTCTCATCAACCGCAAGTTTGCTGAAGCTCCCGCGGCGAGCACGGCAGCTCTTCCGAAGCTGCAGGATCAAGGGAGGAAGGACCATGGAGCACCGGATCGAGTCGACCGGCCCCAGCGTGGACGAAGCGCTCGAAAAGGCGCTCGCCGCGTTGGGGGCAAAGCGCGCTGACGTCAGCGTCGAGATCCTCGACTCCGGCAGCTCACGCTTCCTCGGCCTGTTCGGGGGCCGCCAGGCACGCGTTCGCGTGGAGCGCCTGGTGCACCAGCACGAGGATCTGCGCGACCTCATGCTCGATCTTCTGCAGGCCATGGGCATCTCCGGTGAAGTCGAGCTCAGGCAGCTAGACGAGACGAGCGAGATCCTGATCCGCACCAAGGGTCTGGACGGCCTGCTCATCGGCCGGCGCGGGCAGACGCTTGCGGCCCTTCAGCACGTCGTCAGCCGCCTGGCGTCGAAGGAGTTCGGTCAGGACGGACACCTGGTCGTCGACGTCGGGGACTACCGCAAGCGCCGGGAGGCGCACCTGGTCGAGAAGGCGACGGCGCTGGCCGAGAAGGTGCGGACGACCGGACGCGAGATCAATCTCGAACCGCTGCATGCGCCGGATCGGCGGGTCGTGCATCTGGCAGTCGCGAGGGTCCCGGGGGTGCGGTCGTACACGGTGGGGCAGGGGTTGCATCGCAACGTCGTCATCGCTCCAGAGTCTCGCGACGTGGAATCGGAGCCTGGACTGGGGCGGTGATCCAGCCATGAACGGCGCGGGGCACGCAGGATCGCTCGGGCCGGATCCTCCGCGCACGTCCTGGGCGCTCCGCTGTGGCCTCCGTGCGTGTGCTGGCGGCCGCGTGACACCGGCCCGAGCGATCCTTCGTGGGCCCCGCACCTCATCGTTCGCCGGTTCACGATGGCGCGTCCCCCTACACCACCTCACGGCATCAAGCGAGACCCGGGCAGAGCGAAGTGCGAGGAGTGTACGACGATACGATCGTGGCGCTGGCGACGGCGGCAGGGGCGGCGGGGCTGGCCGTGGTGCGCATTTCGGGGCCGGAGGCGCTCGAGATCGGTGCACGGCTCTTCGAGGGGGCGGACCTGACGAAGTCGCCGTCGCATCGAGCGCATCACGGATTCCTGGTCGACGGCGAGCGCGGGGAGCGCATCGACGAGGTGCTGGCGCTAGTGCTACGGGCGCCGCACAGCTACACGGGGGAGGACACGGTCGAGTTCTCGTGCCACGGGAGTCCGCAGGTGGTGGACGAGATCGTCGCGGTTTCGCTGGCGGCCGGAGCGCGCCTGGCGGAGGCGGGGGAGTTCACCCGGCGAGCGTTTCTGAGCGGGAAGCTCGATCTGTGTCAGGCGGAGGCCGTTGCGGATCTGATCGAGTCACAGTCGCGGGCGGCGCGGCGCGCGGCGCTGGAGCAGCTCCGCGGCCGCCTCTCCGACAGGCTGCGTGCGGCGCGCGGCGATCTTGTCGCACTGCTCGCCGACATCGAGGCGAGCATCGACTTCGTCGAGGAAGGGATCGAGTTCTTCGGGCGTGACGAAGCGGGCCGGCGCGGCGCGAGTGCAGCAGCGCGTGTCGACGAGCTTCTGGCCACGGCGGACGACGGCATGCTGTTGCGCTCGGGGATCCGCGTCAGCGTGGCGGGGTCTCCCAACGTGGGCAAGAGCCGCCTGTTCAACCGCATTCTGCGCAGCCCGCGCTCCATTGTTACCGAGCATGCGGGGACGACGCGCGACGTGGTGCGCGAGACGGTTCGCCTGGGCGGCGTCGTCATGGTTCTGGAAGACACGGCAGGCCTGCGCGGCGCGGCGCGGGATCCGGTGGAGGCCATCGGCATCGAGCGCAGCCGCCAGAGCCACGCCGAGGCCGACATCGTTCTCTACGTCGTGGACGCGACGAAGGCTCTCGAGGACGACGAGTCGGGGATGGTGCGTGGGCTCGACGCCGAGAGCACCATCGTCGTTGTCAACAAGGTCGACCTGCTGCCGGAGGAGCGGCGCCGGAGCCTGGTCGGCGGCGTCGAGGCGAGGCGGGAGTTCGCTGGCGAACTCGGGCTCGCCGGGCACGCGCTGCCCGAGTGTCTGGCAGTCTCGGCGGCCACGGGTGAGGGGGTCGAGTCGCTGCTCGATGCGTTGTTGCAGACCGCGCGCGTCCGTAGGCTGGCCTTCCAGAACGACGCGCTGGTGACGATCAACCAGCGCCACCGTGAGGCACTCGTCCGTGCCCGCCAAGCGCTCGCGACCTTCGAACGCGATGTGCGGACCGATGAGCCGCCGGAGATCCTCGCCGCCGATCTGCGCACCGCTGTCGCGGCGTTCAGCGAGATCTCCGGAGAGCAGATCTCCGAGGAGATCCTGGATTCGATCTTCTCGCGATTCTGCATCGGCAAGTGAAGGCAACAGCGCTGCGGAACCCCGGGTGATGCACGCACCCGGCGGTGCCGTGTTCGACCGCCGGGGATCGGTTCGCCGGGCGCGCACGTGGCGATTCAGGGCGCGAGCTCGGAGGCGTTCGCGGATGAGCACGTTCGACGTACTGGTGATCGGCGCCGGGCATGCGGGGTGCGAAGCCGCGCTGGGGCCGGCGCGCATGGGTCTGCGGACGGGCGTTCTCACGTTGCGACGCGACCGCATCGCTTTCATGCCGTGCAACCCGGCGATCGGCGGACTCGGCAAGGGTCACCTGGTGCGCGAGATCGACGCGCTGGGCGGTCAGATGGGGCGCGTCATCGACGCCGCGGGCATCCAGTTCCGGGTGTTGAACCGCAGCAAGGGTCCGGCGGTCTGGTCGCCGCGCGCGCAGGCCGACAAGGCACTCTACAGCCGGGTCATGCGCGGGACGCTCGAGTCGCAGCCGGATCTCGAGATCCTCGAGACCGACGTTCACGACATCCTGGTCGAGCCCAACGGCGACGGGCGCCATCGCCTGCGTGGCGTACGCACGGCGGAAGGCGACGAGATCCTCGCCCGCGCTCTGGTCGTCACGACGGGCACGTTCCTGCGCGGCCTCATGCACATGGGGCGCGACAAGCTCCGCGGTGGTCGCAGCGGGGAGCCGCCGTCGACTGGACTGTCGCGTTCCCTCCAAGAACTTGGCTTCAGGCTCGGGCGCTTGAAGACGGGGACACCACCACGCCTGCTGCGCGACAGCATTCCCTTCGAGCACTTCGGGGAGCAGCGGGGCGATGATCCGCCACGTCCTTTCTCGCACACGACCGAGAGGCTCGAGCTCGAGCAGGTGTCTTGCTGGATGGCGCGCACGAACGAAGATGTGCACGGGCTCATCCGCGACAACCTGCACCTCGCACCCATGTACAATGGCCAGATTGGCGGCACAGGGCCGCGTTATTGTCCATCGATCGAGGACAAGGTGGTGCGTTTCGCGGATCGCGGGCAACACAACCTGTTCCTGGAGCCCGAAGGCCGCACGTCTCCGGAGATCTACGTCAACGGCCTGTCAACGAGCCTGCCGCGCGAGGTGCAGCGCGAGATCGTACGCCGCATCTCCGGTCTCGAGAATGCAGTGATCTCGCGCTACGGATACGCCGTCGAGTACGATTACGTTCCGTCGGGGCAAGTTTCGGACACGATGGAGACGAGGGTGGTCGCGGGACTGTATCTGGCGGGGCAGATCAATGGCACGTCCGGGTACGAAGAGGCTGCGGCCCAGGGGCTGATGGCTGGGATCAACGCCGCGGCGCGCATCCTCGACATGCCACCTCTCGTTCTACGACGCTCGGAGGCGTACATCGGTGTGATGATCGACGACCTGGATCGCATGCAGCTCGTCGAGCCGTATCGCATGTTCACGTCGCGCGCCGAGTTCCGCTTGAGACTGCGCATCGACAACGCGGCGGAGCGCTTGATGCCTCACGCGGAACGCTACGGTCTGCTCGACGGGGCGATGCGCCGCGTGCGGGAGAGGAACGCCGCCGAGCTCGCGCGGGTGATGGAAGTCTTGCCACGCCGGATCGATGCGGCTTCCGTCTCACGGTTGGCGCGCGAGACCGGGGCTTCGCCGGCGCCGGGAGGGGGGAGCGTCGAGAAGCTGCTGAGGACACCGGGATTGCGGGCGTCGCATCTCGCGGCTGTGGTCCCGGAGTTCCGGGCGGTGCCTCCGGAAGTGCTGGAGAAGCTGGAAGTGGAGGTTCGCTATGCGGGGTACATCAAGCGCCAGGATCGCGACGTTGCTGCCGTTGCGCGTTTGGAAAGACGCGACATCCCGGAGAAACTCCGGTATCGCGACATTTTCGGTTTAAGTTCGGAGGCCGCCGAGAAGCTGGAGCGGCATCGCCCGCGCAACATCGCGCAGGCAGGCCGCATCGACGGGGTGCGAGCGGCGGATCTCTCGTTGCTTCTCGTGCATCTCGAGCGCCACGCGCGCCAGGACTCCCGCCGCGCACAGCAGGCCCCATGACGGAGTCTGGACCACTTGACCAGGCCGTTTTCAGAGCCCTCGAGGTGCTGCCCGAGGAGCACAGGTCCCCCGAGGTCGAACGGAACCTGCGCGCATACCTCGAATCGCTCCTGGAAACGAACCGCAGAATCAACCTGGTGTCGCGCCGCGACACGCTGGCGCACGTGACGCGGTTCGTGCGGGAGTGCTCCTACCTTGCGCGCATTCTCGTGGAGGATCGCGGTCGGCTCGGTCGCATTCGGCCACTGCGGCTCCTGGATCTGGGCTCGGGCGGAGGATTCCCGGGCCTGGTCTTGAAGATCGCGCTGCCCGATGTCGAGATGGTTCTGGTCGAGGCCACACGGAAGAAGGCGCGCTTCCTCGCTGAGGTTGGCCGCGACCTCGACCTGCGCAGGATGACCGTCGTCTGGTCGCGCGCGGAGGACCTGTCGAATCGCGACTCCGCGATGTTCCGACCCGACTTTCGGCACCACTTCGACTGGGTCACCGCGAAGGGGCTCGGTGGCCTCGAGCATTCGACCCGGCTGGCCGTGCCGTTCCTCGAGATCGAGGGGGTTCACTGGACGTTCAGGGGGGCGAGCTGCGGCGACGCGATCCGCTCGTGCGAGCGCCTCTTCCGGCGCGACCGTATGAAGGTCCTTCAGATCCGGAGAATCCCAGGGGAAGAGAGGTCGTTCGTCGTGGGCGTCCGGCGCCTGCCACCCAAGAAGCCCGCGAGACTCTGACTTGGGGGGACGACGAGGAATGGGTGTGAGGCTTCAGAGCCCCCCTGGGTCCCGGGGCCGATCACTCGGAACCGACCTGCTCAGGCTGGTCTTGGCGCGAGATGTTCCACGTGAAACATGACGGTGAAACAACC
>JBHHXQ010000213.1:0-6531 GCA_046757105.1 Candidatus Krumholzibacteriia bacterium | reverse complement strand
TCGCGAGGGCGCGGCGGTGCGGCCTCGCCGTCCGCCGCGCGCGCCGGGCAGAGGTTGTCGGGCGTGTGCCGGCCGGCTATAGTCGGCAGCCTCGACGGGTGGTCGCCCCCCTCCGGCGCACCGGCTCTCGTGAGGAGACCAGAATGCTTCTGCGGCTGGGGCACAGCCCCGACCCCGACGATGCCTTCATGTTCTACGCCCTGGCCAAGGGGCACATCGATTCCGAGGGTCTCGAGTTCGAGCACGTCCTGCAGGACATCGAGACGCTGAATCAGCGTGCGGAACGCGGCGAGCTCGAGATCACCGCGCTCTCGGTGCACGCCTACGCCTACCTGCACGACCGCTACGTTCTGCTGCCGCACGGCGCCAGCATGGGGGACGGCTACGGCCCCCTCGTCGTGTCGCGCAAGCCCATGCGCGTGGGGGATCTGGCCGCGGCCCACATTGCCGTTCCGGGCCTGCGCACGTCGGCGTTCCTGGCGGCGCGACTGGCCATCGGGGCCTTCCAGCACACCGTCGTTCCGTTCGACGAGATCATGGGCCGCGTGAACGCGGGCGATGCGGACGCGGGGCTGCTCATCCACGAGGGACAGCTGACCTACGCCGGTTTCGATCTCAACAAGGTGCTGGACCTGGGCGAGTGGTGGCGTGACCAGACCGACGGGCTGCCCCTGCCTCTCGGCGTCAACGCCGTGCGCCGTGATCTTCCCGACGAGGTGATCCGCCGCGTCACGCGGGTTCTGGGCAAGAGCATCGACTACGCCCTCGAACATCGCCAGCCCGCCGTGCAGCACTCGCTGCGCTACGGGCGCGGAGTCGGCCACGATCTCGCCGACCGCTTCATCGGCATGTACGTCAACGACCTCACCAGGAACCTCGGCGAGCGTGGTCTCGCGGGCATCCACGAGTTCCTGCGCCGCGGCTTCGAGGCCGGGCTCGTCCCGGGCCCGGTTCCGGTCGAGTTCGCCTCTGCCTGAGGTTGCCGGGCTCGTGCCCAGACGCCTCCAGGCGTTGCCGGCCTGGCAGAGACATTGCTCGGGTCACCGCGTTCGGCGGCCGTCGAACTTCCCGGGCGGCGCGGCGCACCTCGTCGCATCCTGGCGTGTCGCGTCGTCCCGGGTCGCCCGAGACGCGGGGGAGCGCGTGGCTCGCAAGGTGGCGATCCGCATCCTCGACGATCCCTTCGAGACGAGGGCGAACGAATCCATCCTGCACGCCTTGCAGGTGTACGCTCTCCAACGCCAGCTGCCTGCCTGGGGTTTCGCACGCTTCTGCTGGAACGCCAGCTGCGAGCAGTGCGTCCTGGACGTGAGCTGCGGTGACGGCCGCTGGCGGGGCCTGGCGTGTCAGACGCAGGTTCGCGAGGGCCTCCGGGTCCACACGCTCCCCGAAGTCCTCATGTGGACGGAGCTCCGAACCAGGCCGTGGAGGAAGCGACGCAGGAGTCGCAGATTGCGTCGATAGCCTTCCTGGCCCCCCGGAGTCTCGAGAACCATCGGCAATCCCGCGAAGCGCTCGTCCCTGAGGAGCCTGCGGAAGAAGGCGCGCCCCACGTACCCCTTGCCGATCTCCGCGTGGCGATCCACGCGGCTGCCGAGCGGTTTCCTGGAGTCGTTGAGGTGGAAGGCGCGCACGTGGTCGAGCCCGACGACCCGGTCGAGCTCGTCGAACACTTCCGCATGGCCGCGCGGCGTCCGCACGTCGTAGCCCGCCGCCAGCAGGTGGCAGGTGTCGATGCAGACGCCCAGGCGCCCGCCATCTCCGGCATCCTCCAGGAGCTGCGCGAGGTGCTCGAAGCGGTGGCCGAGCGAAGAACCCTGTCCCGCGGTGCTCTCGAGCAGGATGGAGACGCTCTGTGTGTCGGGCTGCGCGAGGAGCCAGCGCAGGCCGCTGGCGATGCGCCGCAGACCGCGGGCCTCGCCGGTGCCGACGTGGGAGCCGGGGTGCAGCACCAGTTTGGGGATGCCGAGCGCCGCGCAGCGCCGCATCTCGTCGCGTATGGCGAGCCGCGAGCGCCGCCACAGTGCGCCGTCCGGTGTCCCGAGGTTGACGAGGTACGAACCGTGCGCCATCGAGTGCCGCACCAGGCTCTCGTCGCGTGCAGCACGGAACGCCTCGAGGTCCGGCGGGTCGAGCGTCCGCCCCTTCCACTGCTGCTGGTTCTTGACGAACACCTGCATGGCGGTGCAGCCGAGCGCCCGGGCGTTGGCGATTCCGCGGCCCATGCCGCCCGCCACCGAGACGTGCGCGCCGAGCAGGGGGGCACGACCGGCGCGTTCCGCGGCGCTCGGTCGCAGCGGGCGCGGCCGGCCGGTGAGGTCACCACGCCGCACGCAAACCTCCAATCCTCTGCGGGACACGCTGTCGGGAGGGCCCTCAGGTGCTGGCCACGACCTCGAGAGCTGGAAACGCCGCGGGTGGCTGGCGGTGGCGTGCAGCGGGCCGGGCGCAGAGTGCGTCGCGGGTGCGGACGAACTCGCCCTCGCAGCACAGGAAGGCCTCGACCACGTCGGGGTCGAAGTGGGTCCCGGACTGCGAGATGATGTGCGCCCGCGTGGCCTCGTGGGTGTACGCCGCCTTGTACGGTCGCTCCGATGTCAGCGCGTCGTACACGTCGGCCAGGGCGACGATTCGCGCCGAAAGCGGGATCTGGTCCGCTCGCAGGCCGAACGGATAGCCGCTTCCATCCCAGCGCTCGTGATGATACAGGGCGATTTCGCGCCCCAGGGCGAGAAAACGGTTGCCCGGAGCACGCCGCAACAGCTCCTGCAGTGTGTGCCCGCCGGTCGTGGTGTGGCGTTTCATGACCGCAAACTCCTGCGCCGTGAGGCGACCGGCCTTCTGCAGGATGCGGTCCGGGATTCCCACCTTGCCCACGTCGTGCAGCGCGCTCGCGTGCGGAAGAACGGCGACGAGCTCCGGATGGAGTGACGCCCGATACCTGGGAAGCCGCGCCAGCTCCCCCGACAGCAGGCTCGTGTACGCGCGCAACCGCTCCAGATGCGAGCCGGTCACCGGATCGTGCAGCTCGACGAGCTTGGCCAGCGCCAGCGCCGCCACCTCGTGGGCTCCGCGCAGCTCGTCCCCGTGACCGCTGTCGCGGCGCTCGAGCTCCTGGATGCGAGCGTGCAGGAGTTCCGCCTGCGCGGCGCTCGCGTCCGCGGCCCGCCGCGAGCCCCCCGCCAGCGTCGACAGGAACGACAGCTTGCGGTGCAGGAGGTGGAGCGTGAGGCCGACGATGACGGAGGGAGCGATTCCGGCGGCCGGGCTGCCGACTGCCAGGAACCCGGCCAGGACGACGGCAGGGATGGCAACGACGGCAGTTCCGCTCAGCCTGGCCAGAGGCAAGCGCACGTGCGTGGCGCCGTGCGGACCCGGTTCCGCCATCCACCCCTCCTCTCGCCCGTTCCGGCCGGACTGCGCACTCTAGGAGCCCCGGCACCCGGTGTCAACGCGAGCGCTCCGCGTCCGCCTGGAACCAGCCGGGTTGTGGGAATGGGGTCTCGTCGCGGCACACCCCGGCGCGCGGGTGGGGTCGCGGGCGCCGGCTGCAGGCCGCCGGCCGGGCTGGCGCCGCATGCGCCGGAGGTCCTCCCTGGCGGGCTCGCCCGCCGGGTTCTGCAGCCCTCGCCACCCCCCCGGCCGTGCCGCCGGGGGGACCAGCGAAGAGGGTCTTGCCCTCGCGGCGTCCGTTGTCCTACTCTGCCGTCTCGGCCCATCTGGGCCATGTTCGTCCCAGCCAGCACTCTCGGGACCGCTTTTCACAGGCAATGGAACTCGAGCGGTGTCCGGAGTGTATGGGGGCTTCGGAAGGGGAGCAGATTCAATGATCGAGATCCGAGACCTGCACAAGCACTTCGGGGAGACCCGTGCGGTCAACGGCATCTCCTTCGACGTGAAGTCCGGCGAGATCCTCGGTTTCCTGGGCCCGAATGGCGCCGGCAAGACCACCACCATGCGCGTCATCACCTGCTACCTGCCGCCCACCTCGGGCAGCGTCGAGGTCGACGGGCTCGACGTGACCGAGCGCTCGCTGGAGGTGCGGCAGAAGATCGGCTACCTGCCGGAGAGCGCGCCGCTGTACCTGGACATGAACGTCGTCGACTATCTGAAGTTCATCGCCGAGATCCGGCGCATCCCGCCGTCCGAGGTCCGGGGTCAGGTGCGCAACGCGATCGAGGTCTGTGCTCTGGACGACGTGCTGCGGAAGAACGTCGGCGAGCTCTCGAGCGGCTACAAGCAGCGCCTGGGGTTGGCGCAGGCCATCCTGCACGATCCGGAGATCCTCGTCCTCGACGAACCGACGCGCGGCCTCGACCCGAACCAGATCGTCGAGATTCGCACCCTCATCCGCGAGCTGGGGCAGCACAAGACGGTCATCTTCTCGACTCACATTCTGCAAGAGGTGCAGGCCCTCTGCGATCGCGTCCTCATCATCCACAACGGCGAAATCGTTTTCGACGGCTCCAAGGAGGAGCTGTCGGCGGGCGTCTCCGGAATGGATCGCGTCTACGTCGAGGTGCGGGCCAACGGGGCCGACGCCCAGGAGCACCTGGGTGGACTCGACCAGGTGAAGGCCGTGCACGTGCTCGGCAAGGATACGGATGGCCGGATGCGCCTGCGCATCGAGACGCCGCGTGGCATCGACGTGCGCGAGACGATCTTCCATGCCGCGGTGCAACGAGGTTGGGTGCTTCTGGAGATGCGACGCGAGAGGCAGAGTGTCGAGGAGGTGTTCCGCGAGCTGACCGCATCGTAGGGCTGGCGCGGGCATCCCGGGCACGAAGAAGAGAGGAGGTCAGAGTCCCCCACCATGTCGAACGTGCTTCCGATCCTCAAGAAGGAGCTGCGCTCCTACTTCACGTCACCTGTCGCCTACATCGTGATCACCTTCTTCCTGGTCTTCTGCGGGGTCTTCTTCGCCATCCCCCTGTTCGTGAACGGTCAGGCAAGCATGCGAGGGGCCTTCTCGATCGTGCTGTATGCGTTCACGTTCTTCGTCCCTGCCATCACCATGAGGCTGATCTCGGAGGAGAAGAAGACCGGGACTTTCGAGCTGCTGGTGACGATGCCGGTCTCGGATCTCGAGGTCATCGTCGGCAAGTACCTGGCGGCGTTCGTTCTTCTCATGATTGGTGTCGGAATGACCGCGACCCATGCAATCACGGTGTCGGCGCTCGGCAACGTCGACGGTGGTCAGGTGGCCGCCGGCTACATCGGGCTGGCGCTGCTGGGAGCCGCATACGTGGCGGTCGGGATCTGGGCTTCGAGCTTCACGGAGAACCAAATCATCGCCTTCCTCGTCAGCCTGACGGTGATCTTCATTCTCACGTTCATCGACAAGCTCCTGATCTTCCTGCCGATCGGAGGAGCGACTCTCTTCGAGTACCTCGGTGCCGAGTACCACTTCAACAACATCGCTCGCGGTGTCCTGGACACGCGTGATCTCGTCTACTACGCCAGCCTCATCTTCCTGGGGCTCTACTTCTCGGCGCGGGCGCTGAAGCGACGCTTGTAGGAGGACGGTAGCGTGAAAGGCAGACAGGCTTCGATCTACGGATTCACCACGGCGCTTCTCATCGTCAGCATCGTCGTCGTCGCGAATATCGTTTCGATGAACTTGTTCGGGCGCATCGACCTGACGGAGGGCCGCATCTACAGCCTCAATGAGGCGAGCAAACGCATCGTCGGTGGCCTGGCAGACGAGTTCCTGGTCAAGGCGTACTTCTCCAAGGACCTGCCGTCGCCCTACAACGCCAACGCCAAGTACGTGCAGGACAAGCTGGACGAGTACAAGGCGTACGGGAAGGGGCGTTTCCGCTACGAGTTCGTCGACCCCGCCGACGACGAGAAGCTCGAGCGGGAGGCGCAGAAGCACCGCATCCCGCCGGTCCAGGTGCAGGTGGTCGAGCAGGATCAGTTCCAGGCCAAGAAGGTCTACATGGGGCTCGTCTTTCTGTATCAGGATCGACAGGAGACCATCCCGGTCGTCGAGAAGCTCGTGGGGCTCGAGTACGAGATCACCTCCACCATCAAGAAGATGACCAGCGAGTCAGGAGAGCTCCCTCTCATCGGATTCCTCGACGGTCACCAGGAGATCGACCTGTCGCAGCTCTCGACCATCCAGCGGGAGTTCGCCAGGCAGTACCGGATGCGCGCCGTGAGCCTGGCGGACGGGTCGCGCGTCCCGGAAGACCTGCATGTGCTCGTCATCGCTTCGCCGCGGTCGGCCTTCAGCGACTGGGAGAAGTACGCCATCGACCAGTACATCATGCGGGGCGGAAAGGTCGCTTTCCTCATCGACAAGGTGAATGCCGACTTGCAGGCGCAGCGTGCCACGCCCTTGCGCTTGCAGATGGACGACTGGTTCCAGAACTACGGTTTCAGCGTCAACGACAACCTGATCGGGGATCTGCAGAATACCGGTATGCTGACGATCTCGCAGCAGGAGGGCTTCTTCCGCATGATGAGCCAGGTCCCGTACCCCTACATTCCCTCGTTGCGGGACTTCGACCGCACGAACGTGATGGT
>JBHHXQ010000212.1:0-6562 GCA_046757105.1 Candidatus Krumholzibacteriia bacterium | reverse complement strand
ATGGCCACGGCCGACACCGGCCACCGGCCCATGAGCTCGAGACGTTCGTCGATCGGCGACAGCAGCCGCCCGTGCTTCGGGGGCCCCAGAACCGCTCGCGGGTGCGGATCGAACGTGACGAGGGCCACGGGCGCCCCGGATGCCACCTCGAGCGAGGTCGCCAGGATCTTCTGGTGTCCCTGGTGCAGGCCGTCGAACACTCCCACGGTGACGACCGGAAACGCTGGTTTCTCAGGAAGTTCGTGCGGAAAGTTCGAGAAAATCTTCACTCTGCGTCCGCTTCTCCTTCGAACGCCGGGAGCGGCTCCGTGAAGACGCGCATCAAACGCACGCGTGCGAACTGCAGCCGCCCCTCGGCGCTGCACACGGCCAGGAGCCAGCGCCCGTCCTCCGAGAGCAGCCGGTGCGGCCCGGAACTCCGGGGCCCGTCCACGAAGAAGCGCGGCTCCGGTTGCGCGCCGTGCCGCACGGCCGCCTCGAACGGCCGGCGCAGGTAGAGGGCCGGGAAGGACTCCAGCGCCACGGCCAGCGGCGTCACCCCTCGCGGCACGGCCGGGCGCTCGCCCGCGATGCCCCGCTGCGCTCGCAGAGCGCTCTGCAGCGATTCCAGTCGGACCGCCTGCTCGACCCGGAACGGCCCGATGGCCGTGCGCCGGAGCGCCTCGAGATGCGCCGGAACACCGAGCTGCCGCCCCAGGTCGTGGGCGATGCTGCGCACGTAGCAGCCGCGGCCGCACCGTACCCGGATGTCGGCGTGTTCCGCACCGAGATCCCGCAGGCCGATCTCGAACACCATGACGCGGCGCGGCGCGCGCTCGACCGTCTGCCCCTCCCGTGCCAGCTCGTACAGACGGCGACCCTGGTGCTTGAGGGCCGAAACCATGGGTGGCGTCTGCTCGATCTCGCCTTCGAAATGCCGCAGCGCACCCCGCAAGGACTCCTCGGAGAGGGGTGGGACCGTGGCCTCCTCGACGATGGAGCCATCCGCGTCGTACGAGTCCGTGGCGCGCCCGAAGCGCACGCGTGCCTGGTACTCCTTCGGCAGGTCGACGAAGAGCGACGACACGCGGGTGGCCACGCCCGTGCAGAGGACCAGTAACCCGGTGGCGTTCGGGTCGAGGCTGCCACAGTGTCCGACCTTCTGGATCCCCGCCAGACGCCGCAAGGCCCGCACCGCACCGAAGGAGGTGATGCCCGCAGGCTTGTCGATCAGCACGACCCTGTCGTCGAGACGCATGGTGCCGGGTCAGGCTCCCTCGGCTGGGCGGCCGGCGGACAGATGGCGCTGCGCGGCCTGCACGACCACCTCGCAGGCCCGCTCGAGGGCCGCTTCCACCGTCAGCCCGGCCGCGTTCATGTGTCCGCCGCCGCCGAACTCGCGGGCCAACCGGGCGACGTCCACCAACCCGGAGGAGCGCAGGCTGACGCGCGTGAGCCGGGGCTGGACCTCGCGGAACAGGGCGGCCGCATGCACCCCGTCGAGCGAGGTGGCGTAGTTCACGAAACCCTCGGTCTCGTCCATGCGGGCGCTGGTGCGCCGCAGCATGTCCGCGGTCAGGCGAAGCGTTGCGAAGCGGCCCTCGGCATGGAACTCGATCGACGCGAGGACCTCGGCCAGCAGCTGCAGAGCCTGTGGACGGCGGCGGAACATGTACTTCTCGGCCAGGGCTCCGGGATCGGCACCCAGCGCCGCAAGCTCCGAACCGACGCGCAGGGCCTCCTCGTCGGTGTTCGAGAACCGGAAGCATCCCGTGTCGGTGATCAGGCCGACGTACAGGCAGCGTGCCGTCTCCGAGTCGACGCAGCCGGGCCAGGCCTCCTGCGCCAGGACGTACGTGAGCATGGTGGTCGACGCGAAGCCGGGGTCGACGAGGTTGAGCAACCTGCAGGGTCTCTCGGGCCCCCCGTTCCCGGCATGGTGGTCGATGTTGATGACCACCGTCTCGGGTCGCACCCGGTCGAGAACGCCGCCGATGCGCTGGAAGCTTCCGACGTCGACGGCAATGACCACCTGCGGCTCGGGCGGCTCGTCGAGACGCCGCACGTCGGCCATGGCGGCCGCTCCGGGCAGGCTCTCGTACTGCGACGGGAACGGATGCTGGCGGATCGCCACGACCTGCTTGCCCCGCGCACGCAGGATCCCGTGCAGTGCCAGTGCGGCGCCGATCGAATCGCCGTCCGGCGATTCGTGCACCGTGACCCAGATGCGCTGGTGCGATTCGACCTGCTCGCGCAACGCGCGCGCCGCCTCGTGCACGTTCATCTCAGGCATCGACGCCCTCCTCTTCGTCCGCCGCACCCTGCGTTCCGCAGTCCTCTTCGTGCCACTCGCGAAGCAGCTCCTCGATGCGCTGGCCCCTCTCGAGCGACTGATCGAAGCGAAAACGCAGCTGCGGCGTGGTCCGCAACCGCAGCCTGCGTCCGATCTCACGCCGGAGGAAGCCCGCGACGTTCTCCAGACCACGCTGGGTCACGCGCCGGCGCTCCTCGTCACCCAGGAGGCTGAAGTAGACCTTGGCCACCGCCAGGTCCTGGGAAACCTCGACACCGGTCAGCGTCACGCCTTCCACGCGTGGATCGCGGACCCGCCGCGCCAGCAGCTCTGCCAGCGTCTCGTGCAAGCTCGAGTTCAAGCGCGCCCGCGCAATGGGATCCATTCGTTCGACCTCTGGCGCAACTGCTGCGCTGCCGGGCCTCGACCGGGGCGCCCCACGCGCCCGACGGCAGCCATTCAGATTAGGTTAGCGCAGCTCGACGTGCACGTCGAGCAGCTCGATTCGTGATTCTTTCTCGACGAGATTGCGCGCCTTGGAAAGCACCGAGTGAACGACAGCCGCATCGTTCGAAACGGTGGCCAGGCACAGGGTGGAACGCTGCCAGCGTTCGTGATGATCCGCCTCGCTCACCGCCACATTCATCCGGTTCCGCAGGCGATCCTTGAGGCTGCGGAGCACCAGGCGCTTTTCCTTCAGTGAAGAGCAGCCCGGGATGTAGAACTCGATTTCGCAGACACCGACGACCATGGCCGCCTCGACACGCTAGAGGGTGCGTGCCACCTCCTCCACGCGGTAGGCCTCGAGCACGTCACCGACCTTGATGTCATCGAAACCCGCCACGCCGACGCCGCACTCGAAGCTCTGCTGCACCTCGCGGACGTCGTCCTTGAAGCGCTTCAGGGAACCCACCGTGCTGTCGTACACCACCACTTCGTCGCGGATCACCCGCACCTTGCCGTTGCGCGTGATCTTCCCCGAGGACACGTAGCAACCGGCGATGGTCCCCACCTTCGGGACCCTGAACGTGTCGCGCACCTCGCACACGCCTTCGATGATCTCGCGTTCCTCCGGCGCCAGCAGCCCCACCATGGCCTGCTTCACGTCTTCGACGGCCTCGTAGATGACCTCGTAGAGCCGGACGTCCACACCCTCGCGCTTGGCCAGGTCACGCGCCTGCGGCGTGGGGCGCACGTGGAATCCCGCGATCACCGCGTTGGACGCCGCGGCCAGAGACACATCCGACTCGTTCACCCCGCCGACGCCGCGGTGGATCACCTTCACCGCGACATCGCGGGTCGACAGCTTCTCCAGCGATTCGGTGAGCGCCTCGACGGTGCCGTCGACGTCGCCCTTGAGGATCAGCTTGAGCTCGGCGAGTCCACCCTCGCGGATCTGCTGATAGAGCTGCTCGAGCGTCACGCGTGCGGTCGCCTTGGCCTCGCGTGCCCGCTCGTACTGCTGTCGGCGCGAGGCAATCTCACGCGCCTGGCGCTCGTGCTCCACGACCGTCATGGGGTCGCCCGCCGCCGGCACGCCGTCGCAGCCCAGCACCTGGACCGGATCCGCCGGGCCCACCGACTCCACCCGGCGCCCACGCTCGTTGAGCATCGCGCGCACGCGACCCGCGTAGCGCCCGGCGACGAACACATCGCCCACGCGCAAGGTGCCCTGCTGGACCAGGAGGTTCACGACGACGCCGTGCTGGGCGCTCCGCTTCGCCTCGAGAACCGCGCCCCGCGCCCGGCAGTCGTGCGCCGCCACGAGCTCCAGGAGCTCGGACTGCAGGTGGATCATCTCGAGGAGCTGGTCCATTCCCTGGCCGGTCTTGGCCGACACCTCGATCGAGGTGACCGTGCCGCCCCAATCCTCGACCAGGACGTTCTGCTGGGACAGCTGCTGCTTGACGCGATCGAGGTTGGCCTCCAGGAGGTCGATCTTGTTGATGGCCACCAGGAAGGGCACACTCGCGGCACGCGCATGGTTGAGGGCTTCGATGGTCTGTGGCATGACGCCGTCGTTCGCCGCCACCACGAGCACCACGAGGTCCGTCACCTGCGCGCCGCGGGCGCGCATGGCCGTGAAGGCCTCGTGGCCCGGCGTGTCGAGGAACGTGATCCGGTATCCCGCGGGGGTCGTGACCTCGTAGGCACCGATGTGCTGTGTGATCCCTCCCGACTCGCCTGCGATGATGTTCGAATTGCGGATGTGATCGAGGATCGACGTCTTGCCGTGGTCGACGTGCCCCATGATGGTGACCACGGGAGGACGTGGCAGCTTCTCCACGGCGTCATCGTCCGCGCGCACATCCGTTGCCTCGTACTCGCTGATCCACTCGAGCTCGTATTCGTAGTCCGCGACCAGGAACTCGATGGTGTCCCTGTCCAGCCGCTGGTTGATGGTGGCCATGACGCCGTTCTTCAGCAGCTTGCCGATGAGCTCCTGGGGTCGAACACCGAGCTCGTGCGCCAGGTCCTGCAGCGGCATCATCTCCACGGCCTGCACGAGGTTTTCCTTCGCGTCGACGGCGACATTGCCGGTCTGGGTGCGGCGCCGACGTCTCGCCCGCCGCGGTCCCTCGAGCTCGGCCATGGTCTTCTGGAAGCTCTCCCTGACCGCGCGCTGATCGACCTGCGGCTTCCTGCGGCCCTTCGGGCGCCTGCCGGCCTGCGGCCCCCCTGGCCCCCCCCGGGGACCGGCCCGCCCGGGTCGGGCCGGGGTACGCGGCACGCTGGTGCGGCCTCGAGCGGTGCCGGCGCCGGCGCGTGGCTCGCGCGCCCGCAGGCGCGTCTCGTGCTGCGCGGGCCTCACCTGCTTCGCGCGCGCCTCGGCCGCGGCACGTTCCTGCGCGGCGCGCGCCTCCTTCGCACGCGCCTCCTTGGCGGCGCGCTTCTCCTCCGCCTTGTGCTGCTCGATCGCCGCGTGCAGCTCCTTGCGCTTGGTGTCCTCGACCTTGGCCTCGGCCTGGGCCTGCGTGAAGCGCTGGCCGATCGCCTCGAGCATCTCCGGAGTGACCGTGCTCATGTGATTCTTGACCGGGTACTCGAGCTCCTTGAGCACGTTGATCACCGCTTCGCTCGAGACGCTGAACCCGCGTGCAACCTCGTAGACCCTCTTCTTCTTGCTCTTGGTCGCTGCCATTCGAATCACCTCCGCCGAGCGTTGCCGAATCGACTCGGCGTCACATTCCGCGCCCGGACCGGCTCATGTTTCATGGCGTCTCCCGGCGCGCGTGCTTCAGGATCCCCGCGGCCAGATCGGGGTCCGTGATTCCCAGCACCGCGAGCGCGCTGCGTCGGACCAGCAGGCCCAGCTCCTGCTTGTCCAGCTCCAGACGGATGCGCGGCACCCCATCCGGCGCACCGCAATCGCTCTCGACACTCGCGCCCGCGTCGCGAGCCAGGACCAGCAGCCGCAGCTCGGAGCGCCTGGCCGCCCGCCGGCAGGCGCTGCGCCCCAACGCCGCGCTCCTGCTCCGCAGCGCAAGCCCGAGAAGAGCTTGCACCTTCTTGGCCGCCGGGGCTGCCAACGTGGACGCTCAGCTCCCTGGAGGCTTCGGAGTCTCCTCGTCGGCCGCAGCCGGCGCGGCCGCAGCCTCCCCGGATGACGCCTCGCCCTCGGACTCCGCTGCGTCCTCGGAGAGCGGCCCGGCTTCGGCCGCCGGCTCGGCGGCTGGCGCCGCTGCGTCCGCCAGATCCCCCGCCGCGGATGCGGTGTCCTCGGCCGGCGCTTCGCTGCCGACTTGCGCCGCAGTCCCGGCCACCGGCTCCTGCGGCTCCGCACCCTCGGCCGGCGGCTCCGGGGTCTTTTCCGTGCCGAGCTCCGACTCGTCCTTGAAGGTGAGCGTGGGCGCCGCCTCGCCGGCCTCCTCCTCCACCGGCACCCGATCGAACATCTCCTCGTCGAACAGGTGCGCCTCGGCCGCCAGCGACTCCGCGAACTCCGTCTCGATCTGCTCGACACGCCCGGCGGCCACGTCCCGGATCCGCTGCAGGCGCTCTTCGTCCATGCCATCGATCGCCAGCAGGTCGGCCGAGTCGGCCCGGTTGAGATCCGTGAGCGTGTGCAGCCGGGCGGCGTTCAACAGCGCCACATCCTCCACCTCGAGGCCTTCGACCTCGTCGAGCGCCAATCGCAGCTCCTTGTCGAGCCGCTCGCGCTGTCCCATCTCGGTGCTGCTCACCAGGTCGATCTTCCAGCCCGTCAACCGTACGGCCAACCGCACGTTCTGGCCTTCGCGGCCGATGGCCAGCGACAGCTGATCGTCGTCGACGACCACGGTCATCTCC
>JBHHXQ010000211.1:0-6596 GCA_046757105.1 Candidatus Krumholzibacteriia bacterium | reverse complement strand
CCGTGCGACCAGCCGGACAGCGTCCGGCGCAGATCGTACTGATCGTTCGCCCGCGGATCGTCGACGAGCACCACCGGCGTCTTCTTCACGTTGTGCCTCCGGATGCGTGGATCGAGTTCCGGTGCGGCGGCATCTTAATGCGGCGCCGCCGGCCCGTTCAAGAGAAGCCCAGCCGGCGGCGCAGGAACGCCACCGCGTCGCGCGTCCGTGCGGCCACGTCCAGCAGGGCGAAGTCCAGAACGCGCTGCAGCACCCAGGTGCGGGCGACCATCCCGACCACGGCCGCCACCAGCACCGCCATTGCGGCCCCCGAAGGACCGTAGCGCGGGATCCACACCACGGCCAGGGCCACGCCGACGATCATGCCGACCCAGGTAATCCACAGCAGGCTGCGCATCTTCCCCAGCCCGACGAGGAACGGGCTGCCGACGCTCGCGAACGGCAACGTCAGCGCGCTCAGCACCAGGATCCGGAACACCGGCACGCTCTCCCGGTAGCGGTCTCCGTAGAAGAGCGCGTAGATCTGCGGCGCCAGCAACAGCAGCACGACCAGGACGGGGATCAGAGCGAGGTACAGGAAGCAGACGCTCTTCTCGTAGAGGATGCGCAGGTCGCGCGCCCGGCCGTGGACCTGCAGGCGCGAGACGATTGGCATGAGCACCTGGGCGATGGCCTGAGCGAGAACGTTGAAGACGCGGAAGAACAGCCTCGCCACGTGGTACGAGGCGAAGCCGCGGGCGTCCATCAGCGCGCCGGCCAGCAGGGCGTCGGCCTGCAGGCGGATCGTGTCGCCGAGCCCCGAGCCGAAGGAGTAGCGCCCGAAGCGACCGATGCGCGCGGCCTGCTTCTGCGAGGGCGGCGCCGCCAACATGTTCCAGTTCGAGGCGAGACCGACCAGCGAACCCAGGGCGGCCGCGGCGGCCAGCACCCACTGGACGACCTCGGCGGTGCGGGGGGCGCTGGTCCACCGCCACACGGCCAGGCCGGCGAGCGCGGCGGCGTAGTAGGTGAGGTCCTGGAAGAACAGCACGCGCAGGCGCCTTTGCCCCTCGAGCGTCGCGATGGCCGCATCCCGGATGCTGCCCGCGGCGAGAAGCGCAGCAGTCGGCACCAGGACCGCCGCCAGAGCGGGCTTGCCGAACAGCGCCGCGAACAGCACGCGCCCGACGCCGAGAGCGGTCGCAACCCCGCCACAGGCGAGCACGTACAGCAGAGCACCGGTTGCAGCGACGCGGGACGCATCCCTGCCCTCCGCCACGAACTTGGTGAGCGGCACGAGCAGCAGGTAGCGCAGCAGCTGTGCCGCGGTCAGCAGCACGGTGCTGGCGAGGCCCTGCAGCCCCAGCTCGGCGGCCGGCAGGGTCCGCACGACGAGCAGCATGAAGCCGAGCCCGTACAGCACCGGAAGGCTCTTGTCGAAGAGCGCCCAGGACGCCCGCCGCCACTGCGTTTCGAGTCGCACCGCTCCGCCCGCCCCCCGGGAGGTTTTTGGTTCACAGAACCGCGCGGGTTTCGATACCCTTCGCGCCGCACTGTGGCGGCCCGAAAGAGAAAGGATCGCGATGATGAAGAAGATGTGCTGGGTCGTGCTCGCGACGCTTCTCGTCGGCGGCCCGGCGAGCGCGCAGAGCCAGTTTCAGACCACCTTCGAAGCCGGAATCGGTTACGGACGCCCGGGAATCGGCCAATTCGACATGGTCACCCTGCTCCTGCAGAGCGACGACTACCTGTTCGAGTCCGGCATCGGGTTCGACATCAACGGCTCGGAGTTCAACGGCGACACCGTCTTCAGCTGGATCATCCGTGGCGGGATCCGGCCGATTCTGCTCGGGAACACCATCGTCCACGTGGGAGGCGAGTTCTCGCTGCACACGAACTCGACCGTCGACCCCACCGAAGCGCCGGGCGATCAGGTGGAGACCCTGATCGGCCTGGGCGTTCTCTTCGGTGTTTCGCAGCCGCTGACGGACCATCTGAACTTCGAGGTCCACGTCCTCCCCATTGCCTTTGCGTTCGGCGGCAACGACACGATCACGAAGATCGCCACGGCGAAGCTCGGGGCACACGTTCTCTTCTAGCCGGGGACATGGGAGGCATGCCGCGCCGGGTCGCTCCGACCTTCTGCCGTCCTCGGCCGCACGGGATCATGCGCGCCCCGCGCCCGCGTGGCAAGCACTCGTGACCCGCTGTCCGGAGACGGGATGCCGCGCTCGATCTGTTTCGTCGGCCACCTCATGCTTCCCGTGCTGACGGGAAGCGACGACGCGGTGATCGGCGGAGCCGAGGTGCAGAGCTACCATCTTGCCGAGGAGATGCAGCGGCGCGCCTGGGAGGTCTCGTTCCTCGTCTGCGCCATGCACGAAGCACAGCACGGCGTCCTGCAGACCCGTCTCGGGCCGGCGCGGGTCCTCTACCCGCGACGCCTGCGCAAGAGCCCGGCCGACAAGCTGCACGAGAAACGACGCACCTTCGGCGCCGTCCGGCGCACCGACAGTGATCTGATCTTCCAGCGCGCCGTCTGGGACGCCGACGTCTGCGCCCTGGCGGCGCGTCTGTCGAAGCGCCCCTTCGTGTACTCGGTGGCCAGCGACCGCGACGCCGTGGGGCTGCCGCGCTGCAGCCGCCGGCGTGCCGTGCTGCGGCTGGCGGCCGCGGTGATCGCACAATCGGACACGCAGCGCGACTGGCTGCAGCGCTACGGCTGCGAGGCGCGCGTCATCCCCACCGGCTTCCCGGTGCCCGAGTGGCGGGAGCAGACCCGGGATGAAATCCTCTGGGTCGGAACCCTGCGGGCGCTCAAGCGGCCGGAGATCGTGCTCGACCTGGCCGAAGCGCTCCCGGAGCAGCGCTTCGTGCTCTGCGGCGGACCCGGCGAGGATCCCGAGCTGGCCGCACGAATCGAACGGCGGGCGCGTCGCATCGTGAACCTGCGCTTCGAGGGCTTCGTGCCGTACGCGCGCATCCACGAGCATTTCGCGCGGGCGCGCGTTCTGGTCAACACTTCGCGCTACGAGGGCTTTCCCAACACCTTCGTGCTCGCCTGGCTGCACGGCGCCGTGGTGGCATCGCTCGGCGTCGATCCGGATGGCCTGCTGGCCGATCGCGGCCTCGGGCTCGTGGGACGCGATCCGGTCGAGCTCCTGAACGCCCTGCGTCGCGTCCTCGAGGACGATGCCACCCGTCGGGCCATCGCCGCGCGGGCGCGCCGTCGCGCGGAGCTCCACCATGACATCCGGCGCGTCGGTGAGGCCTACGAGGAGGTGTTCGAGAGCACTCTGGGGCGCCGCTGAACTTTCCTTGCCGCGCCGCGAGCCACACACCTATAGTGCCTGGGTTCTTCGCGCCCAGGGACCCTCACATGAGGAGCCCAGGCAGTGGGTCCACGAGACGCTGGGAGGTCGCCGTGATCGGCAGCGGGATTCCGGGAAGGGAAGGCCTCGGCACGCCCGGGCACCCGAGCCGCCCGGGGCGCGCGCGGCGTGTGGGTGACGCGCAGCACACCCGCCTCGCCAACGGGCTGGACGTCCTGGTCGTCGAGAACGACGTCGTGCCGCTCGTCACGATCGAGATCGACGTCAAGAACGGCGCCTACACCGAGACACCCGAGTACGACGGCCTCTCGCACCTCTACGAGCACATGTTCTTCAAGGCCAACGAGCGCATCCCGGACCAGGAGGCCTATCTGCGGCGTGCCCGCGAGCTGGGCATGGAGTGGAACGGCACGACGAGCGATGAACGCGTCAACTACTTCTTCACGCTGCACCGCAAGAACCTCGAGGCGGGGCTGCAATTCATGAGCGACGCCATCCGGACGCCGCTCTTCCGCAAGGACGAGATCGAGCGCGAGCGCCCGGTCGTGCTCGGCGAGTACGACCGCGCGGAGTCCGACCCGACCTACCATCTCGTGGTGGCGGTCCAGAAGGCGATCTGGCACACGTATTACACGCGCAAGAACGTCCTCGGCACCCGCGAGATCATCGAGACGGCGACGACGGAGAAGATGCGAACCATCCAGAAGCGCTTCTATGTTCCCAACAACAGCGCGCTGCTGATCTCCGGAGACGTGGATCCGGACGCCGCATTGCAGGCGGTCGAGTCGATCTTCGGGGACTGGCAGCGCGGCCCGGATCCGTTCGAGGCAGACCCGATTCCCCATCATCCGCCGCTCGAGACGCGGGCGGCCTTCGTCGTCGAGAAACCGGTGCAGGCGATCAGCCTGCTCGCGGCCTTCCACGGTCCCAGCGTCGAGCTCGACCGGCAGGCGACCTATGCGGCGGACGTGTTCTCCTTCATCCTCGGACAGCGGAACTCGCGCTTCTACCGGCGGCTGGTGGACAGCGGGTTGTGCGCCAGCGCCTCGCTCAGCTATCAGACGCTGCGCTACACCGGCCCCGTCCACGTCTTCCTGCGCACCGACGTGGAGCATTTCCGCGCGGCGCACGAGGCGCTCTGGGACGAGATCTCGCACTTCGCGGATGCCGACGCGTTTTCCGACCAGGAGCTGGAGAACGCCAAACACCAGCTGGAGGTGGATCACATCTACGAGCTGGAGCGCCCATCGCAGCACGTGCACACGGTGGGCTACTGGTGGGCCGTGGCCGATCTGGACTACTACCACGACTACGTGGCCAATCTCCGGCGGGTGAGCCGCGAGGACATCGTGAGCTACGTGCGGCGCTACATCGTCGGCCAGCCGAGCGTCACCGGCGTCCTCCTCTCTCCGGAGATGCGCGCGCGGCTGGGCGACCCGATCGGGGAACTGCAACCATGAGCCCGAAACGCACACCGAGGACGGCGGGCGCGTCTCCTGCGGCGCCGCCTCCCGGCGCCGCGCAGCCGAGCGCAGCAGCCGCCGCGGCCGAGGGGGCCGACGTGCAGAGCTTCGAGGCAGCCGGCGTGCCGGCGCTCCTGCGACGCAACCCGGCGAACGAGATCGTGGCCGTGCGTCTGTACATGCGCGGCGGCTCGTCGGGCCTCGACGCGCGGCACGCCGGCGCCGAGGTCCTGTACGCGCGCGCCGCACGTCGCGGCACCAGAGGGTTCTCGAAGGAGAGGCTGAACGCCGAGCTCTCACGCACGGGCGCGGACCTGGGTGCCGGCGCCGGAGAAGATTACTCGGTCTTCCACCTGCGCTGCGTGCGGCGTCACTTCGAGTCGGTGTGGAAGGTCTTCACCGACGTCGTCCTGCATCCGCTCCTCGAGGACGCGGAGGTCGACGTGGTGCGGCGTCAGATGCTGGTGGAGATCCGGCAGCGCAACGACAACCCGGACGGACGGCTCGGCGAGCTGGCGCGCGAACTGACGTACGCCGGTCACCCGTACGAGGTCAACCCGGCAGGCACGGAGGCGGCCGTCTCGGCCCTGGAGCCCGCGATGCTGTTCGCGCTGGCCCGACGCCGGCTCCGACGCAGCAACCTGCTTCTGGTGGCAATTGGCGATCTGACGCGAGAGGCTCTCGAAGCGTGCACCGCCGCCCCCCTGGGAGACCTCCAGGACAGCGAGGATCCTCCCGGGGCGCCTCCGCCGCTGCGGTTCGAGCGAGCGGATCTGCGCGTCGAGGAGCGCGAGCTGCCGACCAACTACATCACCGGGCAGTTCGCGGCGCCGTCGCTCGCGGATGCCGACTACCCGGCGACGCTTCTTGCCATGTCGGTGCTCCGCGACCGTCTGTTCGAGGAGGTGCGCACCAAGCGCAACCTGAGCTACGCCCCGGCAGCAGGTCTCGGCAACAACACCGCCAACCTGGGCTGGATCTACGTCACCGCGGTCGATCCCGTCACCACGATGAAGGTGATGCTCGACGAGATGCGGCGCCTGCGCGACGAGCCCCTGGACGCCCAGGAGCTGCGGAACAAGGTACAGGTGTACATCACACGTTACTACCTCAGCAACGAGACCAACCAGGCACAGGCGAGCTTCCTCGCCCGTTACGAGCTCCTGGGTGGGGGCTGGGAGCGCAGTCGCGGTTTCGTCTCGCGTCTCGAGGCCCTGACCCCACGGGACGTCCAGCAGGCCGCGCGCAACGTCCTGCGCAACATCCAGTACGCCTACCTCGGCGACCCGAAAGCCGCCGATCCCACGGTCTTCGTGGATCCCTGACCGACAGTTCGAGGAGCGCCGAGGCCGCCGTTCGTGGTCCCCCGGGCGACGGAAACGGGCTTGCCGGTGAGGCGGTTCGTCGAAGCCATCAGGCGGCCTGGTGGCTCGCCGACTGCGGCGCCCTGCGGCGCAGGAGAAGCAGGGTCTGGTCGTCGGGTGGGTGGGTGCCGTCCAGGAAGTCGTCGACACGCTCGAACACCGCCTTGCTCAAGGAATCGAGCGAGGTCGCACGGCCCGCCGCAAGTGCGCTTCCGATGATCTCCTGCAGCGGCTCGACGTCCCCGAGGAAGCTCACCGGCTCCACATCCGGTCGATGCGCTTCGGGGAGACCGTCGCTCCAGGCACACAGAAGCGCCCCGGGCGCGAAGTCCACGTTCGCCGCCTCGAAGTGCATCCCGAGCGGCATCCCCAGGGGCGGCCCGGTCGAGCGCAGGCGCTGGATCTCCCCGCCCGGGACGAACAGCACCGGCTCCTCGTGACCGGCGTTCACGAAGTCC
>JBHHXQ010000210.1:0-6604 GCA_046757105.1 Candidatus Krumholzibacteriia bacterium | reverse complement strand
GGCCACATCCTGGCCATCGCCGGCGACGAGATCCCGGGGTTCGCCGCCGACGCACCCGAACACGCGCAGCCCGGATCAAACTGGGTGCAGCTGTTGGCCGCCCTTCTGGCGCTGCCTCAGAGGCCGTGGTGCTATCTCCTCGCGAGCGGCGACATCGCGGTCACGGGTCCCGAGCGCACGGCGCGGCTCCTCGACCCGACCGGCAACGGCAACTGGAGCATCGTCGGCGACATGCTGCTGGGATCGCGTCACGGCGGCACGTCGGTCCTCGTCCCCGGCTCGCCGGACCGCATCCTCATCATGGGCGGGCGCAATCCGGCCACGGAGACGTGCGAGGTCCTCGACCTGCAGACGACGTTCGCCTGGCAGTCCACGAGCTCCTTGGCACACGCGCGGCGCCATCATCATGCGACGATTCTCGCGGACGGCACCGTCCTGGTGACGGGAGGAACGTTCGTGGACGACGAGCTGTTGTTCGCGGTCCACGAACCGGAGCTCTACGACCCGCTCACCGAAGCCTGGACGACGCTCGATTCGATGAGCGTGCCGCGGCGGCGCGGTTCCATTGCGCTCCTGCTTCCCGATGCTCGGGTGCTGTGCGCGGGAGGTGGAGACGGCTCGCCGGGGTCCGAGCTGCACGCCGACGCCGAGATCTTCTCGCCTCCCTACCTCTTCCGGGGCGCTCGGCCGGCGATCACCTCCGCACCCGACTCCGTCGTCTACGCCAGCAGCTTCATCGTCGGCTCACCCGAGGCGTTGAACGTCGACGCCGTGTGGCTCGTGCGCGCCGGCACGGTGAGCGGCGGCTTCGACGCCGATCAACGTGCCCTGCCGCTGCCGTTCACGACGGCCGCCGGAGAGCTCACGGTGACCGCCCCCGACAGCGCCAACCTGGCGCCGCCGGGCATGTACATGCTCTTCGTCGTGGACGACTCGGGTGTGCCGTCAATCGCCGAGCTCCTGCGCCTGCACGAGGGGGCGCCGTTCGTCCCGCCGCCCAACATCACGTCGTCACCGACGCTGAACGGCACGGTGGGAGAGCTCTACCTGTACCCGGCACAGGCGAGCGGGACACCGCCCATCACCTGGAGCCTCCCGCAGGCGCCCGGCTGGCTGGCGGTGAACGGCAGCAACGGCATCGTGAGTGGTGTTCCCACTGTGGCCGGCAGCTTCCCGGTGACGCTGCGCGCCGACAACGCCGGCGGCTTCGACGAGCAGAACTGGACGCTCGAGATCGATCTGCCCCTGGGCACGCCGCAGACGATCATCCCCCTGGGCGCGAACTGGCGTTACTTCAAGGGCACATCCGAACCGGGGTCGAGCTGGGCCGATCTCGGGTACGACGACTCCGCGTGGCTCGTCGGCCCGAGCGGCTTCGGCTACGGCGACTGGGACGACGCCACCGTGCTCATCGACATGCGGAACAACTACTCGACCGTCTACACGCGGCACACGTTCGAGCTGTACAACCTGTTCACCGTCAGCCAGTTGGCGCTGCTCTACGAGCACGACGACGGCCTTGCCGTCTACTTGAACGGCACCCGCATCTTCAGCCGGAATGCCCCGGATACGGTCGCGTACACGAGCACGGCGACCGGGGCGCACGAGGCCGGCAGCACGCTCATACGTGCGGAGTTCACCGACGGCGTCACGCTCGGTCTGTTCCAGGAGGGCACGAACGTGCTCGCGGCCGTCGGCCTCAACGTGTGGATCTCGAGTTCGGACTTCACACTCAAGGTCGAGCTCGAGGTGACGGGCGGTACGACGACGCCCACCGACGTTTCGGGCAACAGCACCGTGCGATCACGGTTTCTGCCGGCACACCCCAACCCGTTCGTCTCGTCCGCGCGCGTCGGCTTCGCGCTCGCTCGCCCCGGCCCGGCCCGGCTCGACGTGTACGACGTCGCCGGCCGGCGCGTTCGCACGATCACGGCGCCTCGTCTGCCTCCCGGCACCCACCTCCTCGAGTGGGACGGCAGCGACCGGCTCGGCCGCGCGGTCGCCCCCGGGGTGTACTTCTACAGACTGCGCACGCCCGAGACCGAGCGTCACGGCAAGCTGATCCGCACCTTCGCCGAAACCTCGGGACGTCGGCCGGCACGCTGAGGGCATGCGCCGGAACACTTCAGCGTTGCAGGAGCCGAGCCAGGTCACGGAAGGCGCCCAGCATCGTGGCGTAGGAATGGTGTGCGTTGCGGCCGCTGGGGTTGGGCAGGACGAACACCCGGGAGCCGTGGAGCGTCTGCGCCTGCAGCCCGAGAGGGCTGCAGGAACGTCGCGCACCGCCGTCTCGGGAGCCTTCCGAAAACAGCGACCTGTGGACCGTCACGCCCACGAGCGCGACGATTTCGGGCTGCAGCTTCTCGATCTCGACCAGGAGTCGGCGGGCGCCGGTCTCGAGGTCCTCGCGCCTGAGATCCGCGACGCCGGGCGTCGGCCTGGCGACCAGGTTCGTCAGGCCGTAGCCCCAACGCAGGACCTCCGCGTCGCGCTCGCAGGTCAAGGGTTCGGGCACCAGGCCCGACTCGTGGAGCAGCTTCCAGAAGCGGTTGGAACGTCCGGCGTAGTGGTGCCCGGTCGCGGCCGACCGGGTTCCCGGGTTGATGCCCACGAAGAGAACGCGCAGGCCGGGCCGCACGTGATCCGGCAAGGCGCCGCGCGGACGCCGACCCATTCGGCGCGCCCCCGATCCTGAGAGCCGTCTCACCAATCGCGGTCCCGGAGAATCGAGCCGCAGCACACGCGGCGTCCGCGAACGTCACCAGAGCTCGGGTGTGCCTTCTTCTTCGAACTGCTTCTCGATGACGCGCGGGATCACCATGATCTTGAGGAGCTCGTTGGCCCCTTCGCCGATGCGCGCGAGGAGGGCGTCGCGGAGGTGGCGCTCGATGCGGGACTCGCGCGCGTAGCCGTAGCCGCCGGCCAGCTCGATGGCGCGCTCGCCGCAGAACACCGCGGCCTCGCTGGCCGCCACCTTGGCGATGGCCGCCTCGCTGGCGATGTCGAGGCCGCGCGACTTGTCGAACGCGGCGGCGTAGGAGAGCATGCGGCCGGCATGGATGCCGATGAGCATCTCCGAGAGCTCGCGTTTCGTGTTGTCGAGGTCGATGAGCCGCTGCCCGAACAGCGTGCGCTCGTGCGCGTAGTGCAGGAGCTTCTCGAAGGCGCCCTGAGCGACGCCCGTGGACCAGGCGCCGACGGTGATGCGCCCACCGTTCAGCATCTGCATGGCGTAGTTGAAGCCGCGCTGCCGCTCGCCCACGAGGTTCGATTTCGGGATCCGGTAGCCGTCGAAGATCAGCATGCCCGTGTTCGAGCCGCGCACACCCATCTTGTCCTTGATGGGCTGGATCTCGAAGCCTCCCTCCCAGCCGCGCTCGACGACCAGGCTCGAGAGATTCCCGCTGGCCTCGTCGCGCGCGATCACGAAGAACACGTTCGCGGACGGTGCGTTCGTGATCCAGTACTTGGTGCCGGTCAGCACGTAGGAGTCACCGTCCTCGCGGTACGCCGTGCGCAGTGCCTTGGCGTCGCTGCCGGAATCGGGCTCGGTCAGGCAGAAGCAACCGATGAGTTCGCCCGTGGCCAGCTTGGGAACGTACTTGTGGCGCAGCTCGTCGGTGCCGAAGCGGTTGATGCCGTCCGTGCACGTGCCGTGGATGGCGACGCCGAGCGCGAAGCCGGCGTTGGCCTTGGCGAGGCTTTCGAGCCCGGCCACCGAGTAGCCGAACGAGGCACCGAGCCCGCCCATGTCTTCGCCGTACGACAGTGCCAGGTAGCCCGTCTCCCCGAGCGCCCGGAATGTTGCCTCGTCGAACTTCTCTTCCTCGTCCTGGCGCGCAGCATGCGGCGCCACGCGCTCCGCCACGAAACGGTCGAGCGTCGTCTGCATGAACTCCACGAGGTCGCCGTGCTGTGGATCGTTCTGATGCAGGCGGTCCAGGGCCTTTCTCTGATCTTGGATGAAGAACGGCATCTCGCTTGACACTCCAGCTCGGGATGGATCGGCCTCGGTTGCACGGCAACCCCCGGACCAGATCGGTCTCCGGGATTGCGAGGGAGCATGGGTTCGCGAAGACGGACCTTCGGCGCGGGCCGCCCGGGGCGACCCGGGGGAGCCTACCACACCGCGTGCCCTTGCCGCGACGGCCCCTGCCGCGGCCCGGCGGGGATTCGGGTCCGAAGGGCCCCGGGAGCCCGTCGAGGTCGATCCGGCGCTGTGAGACCGAAGACCGGGGTGGATCGCATGCGAGCGCGCGTCGATTTCGAAAAGTGTGTTTTGCGCATTGGCCGGTGTGTCATAGGATGTGGCGGTTTTTCTCGACGGAATCGGTTATGTGATGACGTTGTGCTTCCCATGCTCGCAGTGTGGCGAGCCGATCCTCGTCCGGTTCGTGTCGATCGGCGAGGCGGTGAGGTGCGTGCAATGCGGTGCCATCACGCGCGTCCCGGAGGAGGCCACCGCGGTCGAGCCGCCGTCCGAGAACCACGTGCCCGAGCCGTCGCCCGAAGCGGCTGGGCCACGACCACGGTTCGGCACACCGGCAGCCGTCGTCCCCGGCTGCATCGTGGTGCTGGCCTTGGTCCTGATGCGTTTCGGATCTGGCGGCGACGTGGACCGGCTGGAGCGACCGGCCGAGCTGGCGGCACTGTTCTTCGAGCGTTCTTTGACCGATGAGCTGCTGTTCGGAGAGATGAGCGCGTGGAAGAAGAAGCTCGTCGAGCTTCTCGGCCTGCGCGCAGACGAGGTTCTCGGGGAGGCCATCGAGGCATACCAGGAGATCGCTGCGTCCGCTCCGCCCGATTCCGCGCCTCGACGCGCGGCCCTGCGGGCGCGGCTCGTTGTTGCACTCGCGGAAGCCGGGCGCATGGACGAGGCGCGGGCCGCTCTCGACGATCTGGACCTCGACCTCGAGGAGGCCCGGGCCGAGCGTTTCCGAAACACGGTGCTCTTCGCGTATCCGGCGCTCGGCACCGGTCCCGTCGCCCCACCGGTGGAGCCGGAGCTTTCCGTTCTGCACCCGGCCGGAACTGCCTTCGAGCGCACCGCGTGGAGCCGGAACCGCCTGGCGGCCCGGTTCGCGTTGCAGTCCGGCAGAACCGCGGAAGCACAGAGGCTCGACGCCCGGCTACGCGAGCGCGCGAAGGATCGCGAGTTCTTGTGGCTGCTGATCCCGATCGAGATGGGCGTGACCTTTTCCCTGGCGATCGTGGTGCTCGCCGCTTGGTTGCGCGCCGGCCGTCCGAGCCCGCGGCTGGCGCGGGCGCCGATCCCGGCAGCATGGTTCACGACCGACGGCTTCGCCGTCCTGTTCTGGGGGCTCATCCTCTCGGCGATCGTGATGCTCCTGCTCACGGTCGTGCTGGTGGGTATGGGAGCGACCTTCGTTCGGATCGCCGAGCCCTTCGCCGAGATCGCGGTCGTCGTTCTCGTGCATCGGTTCCTGCTGCGCCCGAGGCGGTTGACCTTCTGGCGCGGTTTCGGGCTTCTGCCGGTTCGTTCGGCACGGATGCGGCTGCTCGGCGTCTGCGTCCTTCTCCTGGCACTGGACGGAGTCGACACGCTCCTGGTCGTTCTGGGGAGCGAGCGGTTCGGCGCCGCGGCCGCGTGGCACGAGCTCCTGATCGAGCCTCTACTTCTGGGCTCGCGCGCCGAGATGCTGGCCATGTTCCTGGTGATCGGCGCGTGGGCACCCTTCGTGGAGGAGCTGCTGGTCCGAGGACTTTTCTATGCGACGCTGCGGCGTCACATGGGCGTCGTCCCCGCGCTTCTGGTGAGCGGGATCACGTTCGGTGCTCTGCATCAGTACTCGATTCCGGGGATCTTGTTGATCACAGCGAGCGGCATCTGGTGGGCGCTGGCCTACGAGAAGACACGCAGCCTGCTTCCGGGGATCATCGTGCACGCCGTGGGCAACACCGTTTCCGTCGTGTCGGTGGCGCTGTGGTATCGGTGAGTCTCGCCCCGGCCGGTGCGCGGCGGCAGGCGCGGTCCCGCCTGCATCATCGAGGCCCCGGGCCCGCATCGCTACGCTTGCGCGGGCCGAGGCCGCGCAACAGCCGTCGGAGAGATCCTTGCGCTTCTCGAGGTCCGGCCCGCACGAGCTGCGCCCGTACGCGCTGGCGCTCCTGACCGGCGTCCTGTGCGCGCTGGCGTTCCCGCCCTTCGGCTACACGCCGCTCGGCTGGCTGGCGTTCGTGCCGCTGGTCGTGGCGGTCCGCCGGGCCGGCAGCTGGAAGCAGGCGCTGCTCTGCGGAGCACTGGCCGCCGTGGCGATGTGCGCCATCGGATACGGCTGGATCGCCAACACGGCGCATCGGTTCTGGTCGGTTCCATGGCCGGTGGCGGCTCTCCTGCTGCTCGCCTTCTCCACGTTCGGGGAGATCAACTTCACCATCTTCGCCACGCTTCTCTGGCTCCTGAGGTCCCGCCTGGAGAAGTGGCCCGCGGCGGCGACGGCGGCGCTTTTTGTCGTCACCGAGTCCTTCGTGGTGAAGGTCTTCCCGGACGCGCTCGGCCACACACAGGTCGATACACCTGCGCTGCCGGCCGCGGCGGCACTGGTCGGCTTGCCCGGGCTCTCGTTCGTGGTGGCGTGGTTCG
>JBHHXQ010000209.1:0-6616 GCA_046757105.1 Candidatus Krumholzibacteriia bacterium | reverse complement strand
CCCGCCAAGTGGCTCCTCTGCCTGCGCCTGGCCCGGCCCGACGGCTCCCGTCTGGGGATCGCCCGGCGGCTCCTGCGCGCCCCATTCAGCCTGCTGCCGCTCGCCTGGCTGCCGCGAAGCATCCACCAGCTCGCGCCGTGGGGGGTGGTCTCGTACTCGCCGGGCCGAGGCGGCCTGGTGCTGCGCACCGCGCTCACGGCCAGTGCGGCCGCGCTCAGTGTCGCTTGGGCCGTCGAAACGTTGCGCCCCAGCATCGGCCCGGACGACGCCCGCTCGCTGGCACAATCTCTGGCGGCGAGCGATCCGCTCCTGAGCGCCAACCTGGGTGACCCCCTGGAGGTCGAGGTCGGCTACGTGACCCGTCGCGCACACCAGCGGCACCGCGGCTCGCGCGCCAGCTTCCAGCTGCGGATCCTGGGAAGCCGCGGGCGCCAGGACATGATGGTGCTGGCGCGCAAGGTCGAGGGCAGCTGGACGGTCGAGGAGCTGCACGACATCGAGATCACGATGGCCGGTTCGGCACTCGTGGCAGCGCGCTGAGCCACACGAGCCCACATCGGTGCCCGTCCCGAGCGCAGGATCCCCGCCCGGAACCGCTGTTGCGCGAACGGCATGCGATGCCGTATCTTCCCGGCCAGATTGGCGGCTCCGGGATTCATCCGGGTGGGACCGCGACCGCACCCACTCGCCGGCCGAAGTCACCGAGTCCATGTAAGGAGGATTCCCGATGAGCGAAGTGGTGGGCGCAGCCACGGATTCGAACTTCAAGACTGAAGTGGAGGAGTCCGAACTCCCGACTCTCGTGGACTTCTGGGCCACGTGGTGCGGTCCCTGCCGGGCAGTGGCTCCGGTCCTCGAGGAGATCGCGAAGGAGTTCTCCGGCCGCGTGAAGGTCGTGAAGCTGAACACCGACGAGAACCCGGAGGTCGCCACGAAGCACCAGATCCGCAGCATTCCGACGGTGCTTCTGTTCAAGAATGGACAGGTGGTCGATCAAGCCATCGGCGCGCTACCGAAGCGGCAGTTCGTCGACATGATCGAGAAGCATCTCTAGATCCACCGGAAGACTGCACAGAAGCGCCTCCGGTCGTGGCGTTTGCATCCTGCGACACCCCCGCCACCCCGGCCCCTCGACGTCACGGACCCTCCGGGGCCGTGAACTTGTATGTGAGCCGCACGCTGCCGGGCTCGGCGATGCCGGGGCCACGCCTGGCCGACCGGTAGCTGGAAGCGCGCGCCGCGTCGATGGCCGGCCCCTCGAAGATCGAATCGGTGGACTTCTCCACGCTCACGTCGAGGACCTGTCCGAGGCGACCCACCTCCACCAACAAGGTCACCTCGCCGGATTCCGTGGCGCCGGGCGGGTACTCCGCAGCGACCTGCTCGACGACCGAGGCCGGCTGGAGGTTCATCTCGTCGCCCTGCTGGCTGCGATCCCGGCTGCGGTCGGGCGTGCGGACCAGGCCCGCGAGACGCCGGCGTTCGGCCTCGTCCAGGCCCTCACCCAGCTTGGGTACGCGGCTGCGGGCGCGTTCTTCACGGGCCAGCACCTGGAAGAACACGGATCGGCCGCGCCAGACCCGCCCCTGGCTCCAACCGCTGTCCGGCAGCACCTCCACCTGGGCGCGCACCTGCGGATGCAGCTCGTCGACCGCGTACTCGCGCATGCTCTCGACGACATCGGTGATGCCGAGCTTCGCGGTGGCCTCGTCGAAAGGAACTCCCAGATCGAGAAGCGCCTCGAGCCGCTCGGCCCTGTCGGGAGCGCTCACCAGGACCTGGCGCAGACGCACCACGAGAACGCTCTCCTCCTTCTCCGGTGACGCGGCCTCGGCTGCCGGGATCGGCCCGGGCTGCAGCGCGCCGGTCGTGTCGCGCGCAGCTTCCGGCGTCGTCCCGGTGTCTGCGGGGGGCAGCGGACCGGGGCGCGCAGCCGGCTCCAGAGACCAGGGCTCCAGCGGATCCTCGGGCTCCGGCAGTCGTCGGACGGTCCGTTTGCTGACCGAGTCGCGCGCCGCCACGTGCGCATCGCCCGCAGATGTCGACGTGCGCTCCTGCGCCCAGGGTCCGGCCGGAAGCAGGACAACCAGGGCCAGGAGCCCCGGAACAGTCCAGATCGGTGTCGCTCGCGCTCGCAAGCTTCGCCCTCCCGTCATGTCACGCCATCCCGCGGCGCGGCCGTGATCCACCGCTCGCCCCGCTGTGGTGCCAGCCCCTCGCACGACCCGTACCGGAAACTCGGACGCGGCGAGTGCATTCCGACACCCGCCGCGTGCGGAGCTCTCCTGCCTACTTCGGGACCGACAGCATGCGCTCGAGAGCCAGCTGGGCGCGCTCTCTCACGTTCCGTGGAACCCGGATCGGCCAGCGCAGTTCCCCTTGCGGGATGCCCTCGAGCGTGCGCATCAGGTCCACCGGATCGATGCGATACATCGTGCTGCACTGGCACGCAAACGGCGACACGGTCCGGATGCTCTTGTCCGGATGCTGCGCGGCGAGCCGCGCCACGAGATGGTGCTCGGTGCCCACGACCCACGAGGATCCGGGCTCGGCGCTGTCGATCGTCTCGATGATGAACCCCGTGGAGCCCACCAGGTCTGCCTTTTCGACGACGGCGAAGGAGCACTCCGGATGCACGAGAACCTGCACGTGTGTGTCGCGCGCGCGCGCGCGGTCCACGTGCTGCGGCTGGAAGTTCTGGTGCACGCTGCAGTATCCCTTCCATAGGATGATGCGTGCGCGCCGGACGGCCTCGGGCGCATTGCCGCCCAGCTCCAGGAGCGGATCCCAGAGGATCATGTCCTCGAGAGGAAGACCCATCCGGAAGAAGGCGGTGTTGCGTCCCAGATGCTCGTCGGGCAGGAAGAGGATCTTGTCGCCCTACTCGAAGGCCCATCGCAGGATGCCGAGCGCGTTCGACGACGTGCAGACGGCGCCACCGTGCTCGCCGGTGAAAGCCTTGATGGCGGCCGTCGAGTTCATGTAGGTGATGGGGATCAACCGGGCGCCACAGACCTCGGAGTACTCCTCCCAGCACGCTTCGACCTGGTCGATGTCGGCCATGTCGGCCATCGAGCAGCCCGCCTTCAAATCGGGCAGGAGCACGGTCACCTCGTCGGGGGTGAGCATGTCGGCCGTCTCGGCCATGAAGTGTACGCCGCAGAAGACGACCCAGCGCGCGTCGCGGCACTCTGCCGCGTGACGCGCCAGCGCGAACGAATCCCCGCTGCGGTCGGCGAACTGGATCACCGGATCGCGCTGGTAGTGATGGCCCAGGATCAGGAGGTCGGAGCCGAGCGCACGCTTCGCGTCCTCGGTGCGCTCCACGATCTCTTCTGGCGACAGCGTGGTGACGTTGTCGTGTGGCTCGGGCACGTTCGAGACGGGAATCACGGGGGTCGTGCTCATGACTTCTCCGGAGCTGCGCGGTACTGGCCTGGCCAGGATGGGCGGTCACCGAGACGTCGGCAGCCTACTGCACGTCGAAGGACTCGCCACAGCTGCACGTCCGGGTGGCGTTGGGGTTGACCCACTTGAACCCGGCGTTCAGGCCACCGGCGTAATCGAGCGTGATGCCCTCGAGAAACTCGATGCTCTTCGGATCCACGACGACGGAGAGACCATGGAAGTCGTACTCCAGGTCTTGTTCGCGCGGGCCGTCCTCGAAAGCCATCTGGTACGAAAAGCCGCTGCAGCCACCGCCCCGAACGGCGAGGCGTAGGATGGCGTCGCGGCGGTCTTCCTTCTCCATGATGCGCCGCAGCATCTTCACGGCGCTCTCGGTGATCTGGATCATCCGTCTCCCTCTTCGACTGGTGTCTCGCTCGCATACAGTGGCGACATGCCACGCAGACGCTGGACCACGCGAACGACCTTCTCGATCACGTAGTCGACCTCTTCATCGGTATTGAACCGCCCGAGCCCGAAACGGACCGAGCTGCGCGCCAGATCGTCGGAGACGCCCAGGGCCCGCATGACGTGCGAGGGCTCCGTGGTCCTCGAATCGCAAGCGGCCCCCGGAGACACGGCGATGTCGTTCAGCTGCATGAGCAGCGATTCCCCCTGGGCGCCGGCGAAGCTCATGTTCAGATTCCCGGGCAGGCGATGCTCGAGCGAGCCGTTCACCGTGACGTCCGGCAGGCACGCGTCGATTCCGCTGCGCAGGCGCTCGCGTAGCGCCAGCACGCGCTCGGCCTCCGCCGCCATCTCGCGCCCCGCGACCTCGCAGGCCTCGCCCAGTCCGACGATCCCGGGGACGTTGAGCGTTCCGGAACGTAGCCCGCGCTCCTGCCCCCCACCGCCCACCTGCGGCAGGAGCCGCACGCGACCCCCGCGCCGGCGCACGTACAGCGCTCCGACGCCCTTCGGACCGTACAGCTTGTGCGCCGAGAGCGACAGCAGATCGATGTGCATGGTCTCGACGTCGAGTGGGACCTTGCCGACCGCCTGCGCCGCGTCCACGAAGAAGAGGATGCCGCGCGCGTGCGTCCGCGCACCGATCTCGCGCAGCGGCTGCAGGGTGCCGATCTCGTTGTTCGCGGCCATGACGCTGACCAGGATCGTCTGCGGCCGCAGAGCCGCCTCGACCGCCTCCGGGTCGACCACACCGTCGCTGCCGACGGGCACGTGCGTGACCTGGAAACCCTCGCCGGAGAGGTGCTTCAACGTCGCCAGAACGGCCTTGTGTTCGATGTTCGTGGTGACCAGGTGGCGGCCGCGCTCCTTGCGCCCCCACGCGGCGCCGCGCAGGCCGAGATGGATCGCCTCGGTCGCCCCGCTCGTGAAGACGATCTCGCGCGGCACCGCGCCCAGGAGCATCGCCACCTGTGCCCGCGCCTTCTCGACGGCCTCCTCGGCCACCCACCCGAACGAGTGGGTGCGGCTCGACGCGTTGCCGAAGTGCTCGCGCAGGTAGGGCAGCATCGCGTCCAGCACCCGCGGATCGACGGGCGTGGTGGCATGGCAGTCCATGTAGATGGGGAGTTCCATGGTACCTCGATGCGCTCACGGGAGGTGCTTGCTCGGAGCCGACTGCCCCGCGCCAACCGAAATATAGCTGTTTTGACGGCCGGCCGGGACGCAAGATGGGCCCGGCCACCTGCGTGCGGGGCTTGTCATGGCTCGACAACTCATTGACTCGACGCATGTTGCGCGAGTCTGCTCGGGGCGGAATCCGCGTCTGGAGCCGCGGGCACCGACCGCCGAGAAGGACGCCGCAGATCCCTCCCGACGCAGGCCCTGCGGCGCTTCGGTTCCAGAAGTCCTTCGAGTAGAATCCTCCGGCTCGCGCATGGGAAATGCCACGGAACCCATTGGGATTCACGCAGTCTGGCGGCTGCCGCACCGGGTTGCGTCTGGCGCCATCCCCGCGCAGAGAGAAACCCCGATCGCCGAGATGGTCGAGGGCATCGACATGGAGTTGAGTCTGAGGCTCGTGCGCCAGGTGCGTCCCGCGGTGGAGGCTCGAACGCGACGCACGGCGATGCGGCGCTCACATCCTGCCGAACGGCTGGCCGGCGCGCGCGTCTGGCTCAAGCTCGAGTGCGATCAGGTCACCGGCTCGTTCAAGGTGCGCGGGCCGCTGGCGCTCCGCGCCTGCTCCGAGGACGCCCGTCCGTGGGTCACCGCCTCGGCGGGGAATCACGGGCTCGGCGTGGCTTACGCGCTGTGCGGCCGCGGGCGCCCGCCGAGGGTCTTCGTGCCGCGGACCGCGCCTGAGGTGAAGCGGCAGGCCATCACCGCACTCGATGCCGAGATCCGCGTCGTCGACACGTCGAGCTACGACGAGACCGAAGCCGAAGCCCGGCGCTGGGCCGCCGAGACCGGCGCGCGCTTCGTCTCCCCGTTCGACGACGAGATCATCATGGCCGGCAACGGCGGCACGCTCGGCCTGGAGATCCTCGAGCAGCTCCCTGATCTAGGAAGCGTCCTCGTCCCCGTGGGCGGCGGTGGTCTGTGCTCCGGCCTCGCGTGTGTGATCCGGGCCTTGAGGCCCTCGACCCGGATCATCGGCGTGCAGTCCGAGGCAACGCCTGCGATGTACGAGTCCTTCAGGCGTGGCGCCGCAGTGACACGCCATGCGGGACGACCCACGCTCGCGGAGGGGCTCGACGGCGGAGTCAGCACGCGCAGCTACGAGTACGCAAAGCGCTGGCTCGACGACATGCGCCTGGTCTCCGAGAGCGCCATCGCCGACGCGATGCGGTGGATCTGCCGGTCACACCAGGTGCGCGTCGAAGGCTCCGCTGCCGTGGGAGTCGCCGCGCTCAGGAGCGGCGATGCTCGACTCCCCGAACCCGTCTGCATCGTGCTCACGGGCTCCAACGTCGACGACGACACCTGGGATCGGATCTGGAAGAGCTGACCGGCTCGCTCGACAGAGACCTCAGGGCAGTCGTGTCGATTGCCTCCTGATGTCACTCCATATCAGTGCCGCGACCGGGTGAACCTGCTCTTCGTCGCGAGGACGCTATGCGACGGGCGGCCCGACATGCTCTTTGGTCCGGCGCTCAGACACCCGCACAGTGCGTGGGTCACTGCGACATGACTCACTCTCCCTCGCGCGCTCTACGGGCCGGCTCTTCGCTGCGCCGTCGCACCTCGGGCGCTCGGCGCG
>JBHHXQ010000208.1:0-6627 GCA_046757105.1 Candidatus Krumholzibacteriia bacterium | reverse complement strand
CCGAGGCCGTGACGAAGTCGTGGAAGCGCCGGGGAATCTACGACGTTCTCCGCAACCTGTACGACCATGTTCTGATCTACGGATCGCCGAGTGTTTTCGATCCCGTCTCGGCCTATCGGTTTCCCGACGATCTGCGGGGGAAGACCGTTTTCTTGAACTACGTCACGGATGCCGGGGACATCGAAGCCAGGACGCCAGCCCCGGGGGATCTGCTCGAGGGTTCACCTGACGAGCCGCTCGTGGTGGTGACCATCGGCGGCGGAGACGGTGCCGGCGAGACCGTCATCGGTTCCTATCTGGACATGCTGCGCGAGGCGGGATCCCGGGTGGACTTCCGGAGCGTCATTCTCACCGGGCCGTTCCTGTCCCTGGAGCTCGCGCACAAGTTCCGGCAAGCGGCGCGCGGGTTGCCGGCGACGCTTCACGAGTTCGTTCCGTCCACGAGTCCGTTCCTGAAGTCCGCCGACCTCGTGGTGTCCACGGCCGGCTACAACACCATCAGCCAGACGCTGGCTCATGCCAAGCGCGCCTTGGTGATCCCGAGAATCATGCACCGGAAGGAGCAGCTCATGAGGGCCAAAAGGCTGGCGCGAATGGGCCTGATCAGATTCCTGCATCCCGATGACATCTCGCCGCAAGCGCTCTTCGAGGAAGTCAAGACGCTGCTGGCGGATCGCGCCGAGCCTCTCGCAGAGGGCCGAGAGAGGGACCTGATTCGTCTCGACGGCGCCGAACGCCTGGCTGCGTTCTGTGGCCGGCTTCATGTTCCCAGCTCGCACCTGCAGGAGGCGGCCGAATGACCCGAGTCACTGCTCCACCCAGGATTGGCTACGTTCTGAAGCGGTTTCCACGCCTGTCGGAAACGTTCATCTTGAACGAGATCCTCGAGCTGGAACGCCGCGGGGTCGAGGTCGTGATCTTTTCCCTGCTGAAGCCGAACGAGGGACGGTTTCACGCCCAGATCGCCACCTTGAAGGCGCAAGTCTTCTATCTCGAGGGCCTGGATCCGCGGCGTTGGTCCACCTGGCTCCTCGAAGAATGGCCGGCGCTGTCGACCCGCGCCCCGATGATGTGGGATCTTCTCGGCGAAGCCCTGGAGCGCGGCGATCTGCGTCGGATCGACGAGATCCTGTGGGGCGCATGGGTTGCGTCTCGAGCGCGCAAATCCGGGTTGTCGCACCTGCACTCCCACTTCGGAACCATCTCGAGCTCCATTGCCTGGTTCGCACATCGCATTTCGGGCATTCCCTTCAGCTTCACCGCCCACGCCAAGGACATCTTCGCGTACACGATGGAGGAGCATCACCTGCGCGAGAAGATGGCGGACGCCACCCGCGTCGTGACCGTGACCCGGTTCAACAAGCGTTACCTGCTGGAGGGGGCTCCCGAGATCGACGCGGACCACGTCAAGGTCATCCACAACGGCATCGATCTCGAGCGCTTCAACGTCGCAGCGTCCCGGAAGCGCGAATCGGACCTGATTCTCTCCGTGGGCCGGTTGATCCCCAAGAAGGGATTCGGCGATCTTCTCGACGCCTGCGCTCACCTGAAGGAGCGGCGGGTGTCCTTCCGTTGCCTGATCGTGGGCGAGGGTCCGGAGGCGCCGGCGCTGGAACACAAACGTCGAATGCTCGGCCTAGAACGCGAGGTCACCTTCACCGGCCCCCGGAACCAGGACGAGGTCGTGTCGTTGATGCACCAGGCGACCGCCTTCGTCCTGCCCTGCAAGGTCGGTCCCGACAAGAACCAGGATGCTCTGCCCACGGTTCTGCTCGAGGCCCTGGCCTGTGGGACCCCCTGTGTTTCCACCACCCTGTCGGGCGTGCCGGAGATCATCGATTCCGGGGTGGATGGGATTCTCGTGCCTCCCGAGGATCCACGCGCCTTGAGCGCGGGGATCGAGCACTTGCTCTCGTCTCCCCAGCTGCGCGAACAATTCGCGAAGAAGGGGCGCGACAAGGCCATCGCCAAGTTCGATCTGCGGACGAACGTCGGCACCCTTCTCGAGGTTCTGACCTCGGACGGCGCAGTGCGCGTGGGGCCGGCTGCGGCGGCGAGACGCAGCCGCGTCTTGTACCTGTGTGCGGACCGGGGGATTCCGTTCGGGGGCACGAAAGGGGGCTCCGTACACGTTCGTGAGTTCGTCGAAGCGTTGCAGGAGAAGGGATACGCTCCCACGGTGCTCGCGGCGAGGCGGGACCACACGAGTCTCTACAGGCCTTCGTATCCCGTTCACCCGCTGCCCGACAAGCTCGGGCTGCCGATCCCCTACCCGGGGGACAAGGACAATGGGCGCTGGATCGCCGAAACCGAGGCGTTCCGCAACCAGGCCGTGCAACAGCTGCTCCTGGACATCCATCGAGGCGCGGGTTTCGACGTCATCTACGAGCGCTACTCGCTCTACGGAACCGCCGGGAGGGTGTTCGCCCAGAAGGCCGGCATCCCGTTCGTTCTGGAGGTCAACGCGCCGCTCGTCAGCGAAGCCGCTCGGTACCGGCAGCTCGAGGACGTCGGGCCCGCGAAGGATGTCGAAGCGTATCTCTTCTCGACCGCCGATCACATCGTTGCGGTTTCGAACTCGCTGCGCGACTACATCCTGGCGGTTGCTCCGGGGGCCCGGGTGACCGTGGTCCCCAACGGGGTGAACCTCGAGCGCTTCAACAAGACGATCGAGAAGCCGAGCTGGCGCAGCAGGATCACCATGCGGCCCGATCGCGACTTCGTGGTTGGTTTCGTCGGCAGGGTCAGACCCTGGCACGGGGTCGATCTGCTGATCGATGCGCTCGGGGACCTGGCCAAGACCGATGATCGTTTCAGCCTGTGCGTCGTCGGGCAAGCGGGGGAGCTGCAGGAGGAGCTGGAGACGCGTCTGCGGTCGCATGGGCTCGACGGCAGGGTGAGGTTCATCGGGCCCGTTCCTCCGGAGGTCGTGCCGGTCGTCCTGCAGAGCATGGACGTCGTGGTGGCGCCCTATCCGGACCTGCCGGAGTTCTACTTTTCGCCGCTGAAGATCTTCGAGTACATGGCGGCCGGGAAACCGATCGTGGCGACCTCGACCGGACAGATCGCCGAGATCCTGACGGACGGGCAGTCCGCCTTGCTGGTGCCCCCTGGAGACGTTCCGGCCTTGGGCGAGGCGTTGAGGCGCCTGCGGGACGACCCCGGTCTGCGTCGAAGGCTCGGCGGGGAAGCCCGCTCGCAGGCGGTTCGGAAGCACTCCTGGCATCGGCGGCTGGAAGCGATCGGCGCGGTTCTCGAGAACCTGAGCGCCGGCGCCAGCGCGGAAAGGATTGCGCATGCGCGTACGGTCTCGACTTCCCAGGGTTGAACTCGACACCTTCCGGCGCATCTTCGCCGAGCTCGGTGGGCACCTGCGCCCGCACCGAACGCGGCTCGCACTCAGCGCCCTGTCGCTGCTGGGGATCTCGTTGCTGACCTTGTCGCGGCCTTGGCCGCTCAAGATCGTGTTCGACTACGTCATCCTTCCCGGATCTCGCCTCTCGGGAGAGTCGGCGCTGGCGTTCCTGGAGGGCTGGGATCGGCGGTCGGTGCTGGCGCTCGCGGCCATCTCGGTGCTGGCGCTCGCGGCCCTCAAGGGCCTCCTCACCTACAGCCACAGCGTGCTCTCGAAGATCGTCGGGCACCGTCTCGTGGCGGACATCCGGCTGCAGCTCTTCTCGCACATCCAGCGTCTGCCGCAGTCCTACCACGACTACCGGGAAACCGGTGAGCTGATGACGCGGATGACCGGCGATGTGCGTCTCGTGAAGGACCTTCTCGTTTCGACCATCATCACGCTGGGCAGCCAGCTGCTGCTGATCCTCGGAATGTTGGCGGTGATGGTCTGGTTGGATTGGGTGCTGGCGCTGGTGGCGGTGGGGGTCATTCCGTTCTTCGCCCTGGCTGCCTTTCGGTTCTCCGGGCGAATCAAGAGCTCGGCAAGGCGCCAGCGTGAAATGTACGGGAAGATCGTCGCCTCCATGCAGGAGTCCTTGGCCGGGATCACGCAGGTCAAGGGGTTCGGGCAGGAGAAGACGCGCGAACATCTGCTGGGGAAGTCGATCGATCGGGACGTCAAGGCGAACGTGAGAACGACGAAGCTGGAGGCGGACTACTCCCGCATCGTAGAGGTGATCAACGCGGTCGCCACGTGTCTCGTGTTGTGGATCGGAGCCATCAGAGCGCAGGCCGGGATCATCTCCCCGGGAGACCTGCTGATCTTCGTGTCGTATCTGCGGGGCATCTATCGCCCGCTTCAAAGCGTGGCGCGACATTCGACGCGGGCGGCCAAGGCGACGGTACGCGGCGAGAAGATCCTCGAGCTGCTCGATCTGGAAGCCGAGGTCCACGATGCCGAAGACTCCGTGTCGGCGCGAGAGCTGCGTGGCGACATCTGCTTCGAGAACGTGTGGTTTTCGTATGCGAGCGGGCAACCGGTGCTGCGCGAGTTCTCCTGCAGGATCCCGCCGCAGAAGACGACGCTGCTCATCGGGGCCACGGGAGCCGGGAAGTCCACGGTGGCCAAGCTGATCCTGCGCTTGTACGAGCCTGACCGGGGCACGCTGCGGATCGACGGCAGGGACATCGCCGAATACCGCATCGCCAGCTTGCGCAAGCGGATCACGCCTCTGGCTCAGGAGACGTTTCTCTTCCGCGCGAGCATCGCCGAGAACATTGCGTTCGGCAAGCGTCGAGCCACCCCCGAAGAGATCGAGGAGGCCGCACGACTGGTCGGAGCGCACGAGTTCATCCAGCGCCTGCCCGAGGGGTACGACACGCTCGTCGGCGAGGGGGGCCTGACGCTCTCGGGAGGTCAGCGGCAGCGCATCAGTTTCGCTCGCGCCGCGTTGCGGAAGTCCGCGGTGATGATCTTCGACGAGCCGGCGACCGGTCTCGACGTGCATGCCGAGAGAGAGACCAAGGAGGTCCTGTGGGAGCTGCGGCGTGAGCGGACCCTGGTCATCATCACCCACCGTCTGCATTATCTCGGCATGGCGGATTGGGTGGTCTTCATCCGGGACGGCCAGATGGTGGAGGAAGGCGATCCGCAGACCCTCTTCTCCAGGCGAGGCGAGTTCTACACCTACATCACCAAGGGACGTGAGCCCCTGGGGCCGGCCGTTCGGCTCGACGGGCTCTTCCAGCTCGGGGATCGTTCATGATGAAGAAGCGCACGGAGACGGGGTTCGGAGCGACTGGTGGGCGGGCGAACCCGGGGCCGCAGGGCGGCCGTCGGACGGCGTCCCGGTCGGAAGGCCGCGATGGCCTCGAGCGCGCAGGCCTGGGAACGCGCCGGGTGCGCGACGCCGATGTTCCCCGGGATGACCTGCTGCCGGGCCTGGGAACCCTGCTGGATGCGCAACAGGTGGCCAGGATCCTGGAGCAGCACGCAAACGGCTCCTTCGGGCAGATCGAAAGTTGCCGGGTGTTCTATGTCCGTTACAAGCCGGGCACGAATTGCCTGATCGCGATCTCGGTGCGACGTGTGGAGGAGTCCGCAGGGTCGGCGTCCGAGGTGCTTCTCTGCGCCAAGTGCTACACGGAGAGCGACTATGTGAACGCGGCGCGGAAGCTGGACGTGCATCGGTGGGTGGAGCGTGCCGGCATCCGGCCGGTCATCCCCCTTCCGGAGCTGCGTTCGATCCTCTACGTCTTCCCCAACGACAGCGAGCTCGCCGGGCTCAGGCTGGTCGCGCACCCGAAGAGGATCCAGCGGATTCTGTACGAGTCCGTGCCCAGCTACCCGCAGCACGTGTGGCGCATCTCGGACAGGCGCCTGCGGGCGACGACCGTGAGGTACAAGCCGGAGAAGCGGGCGGTGCTGCGCATCGACACCCGCGCAACCCACCGATCGAGCGGCCAGCACGAGCGCCTGTGTGTGTACATGCGCACCTACAGCGACGACCGTGGAAGGGCCATCCACGCTCTCATGCACGAGCTGCACGCGCAGTTCCAGCAGCGACCCGGCCCCGTGCTGCCGCGGCCGTTCGTCTACCTTGCGGACCAAAGATGCCTGTTCATGGAAGGGCTCGAGGGGGATCCCATGCTGGAGCTGCTGGACGGCTCCATCGGCGAGGACTGTGTGACCCGGGTGGCGACCGATCTGGTGGCGCTGCATCGATGCGGCGCTGCGAGTGTTCCCGGACGTTCGGCGGCGGATCTCCTGCAGGATGCCCGGGCGACCGAGAGCACCCTGGTGCAGGTCGCACCCGAGCTGCGAGACGACGTCCAGGAGATCTTGAGGATCCTGGACACGCGTCGCCCAGACTCCCGCCGGGCTGCGGAGGGTTTCGTGCACGGCGATTTCCATCATGGACAGGTTCTCGTGCAGAGCGACCGCGTTGCGATTCTCGACTTCGATCGCTCCTACGTCGGTGATCCTCTCGCCGACGTCGGCAACTTCTGTGCGCACCTCCGAGTCTTGCAGGCGCAGAAGCGCATTGCGGACGCAGGCGGTTTGTCCGAGGCGTTCGTCGGCGCCTATGCGGCGGCCACGGGTCGCAGGCCGGACCCGGCGCAGCTTGGCTTCTGGACGGTTCTGGGATTGTTCCAGCTTTCGGTTCGACCGTTTCGCACGCTGGAATCGGGCTGGATGGCGAAAACCGCGCGCGTGCTCGGAGAATGCAG
>JBHHXQ010000207.1:0-6636 GCA_046757105.1 Candidatus Krumholzibacteriia bacterium | reverse complement strand
TCGGACGGATGGTCCGGCAGCCGACGCGCGGGGACATCCCGCTCGCCGTCCAAGAGCAATTGATCGTCGAGCTGTATTCGAAGTAATGCGATCGTCTGGGCCCGGTGCCCCGACGTCAACCGTGTGTACTCAGGAGGACAATGTGGAGATGGATCTGACCGGACTGGTGCTTCCCGAGCGCGTCGAAGCAGTAGACCCGCAAGAAGGTGCACGGTCGGCTCAGTTCGTGATCGAGCCCCTCGAGCGGGGTCGGGGGGCCCCGGGCATTCTGATCGCGCGCGTCAAGGGCAACCCGCGTGACATCCGGTACTTCGTGAACGGCGTGCGCATCGAGCCCGAAGAGGGAATCCAATGGTGGAGGGATGCACGCCTCGAGGTGGAGCTGCGACCCGGCTTCTACTCGGTCGAGGCCACCTACGCCGTGCGCGCGTTCGCGGGTGAAAGCACCGAGTACCGCATCGCGACGCTCAAGCCCGTCCAGGTCCTGTCCGGTCTCGAGACGTACATCGTGGCCGAGATCCGCAAGGACTGGCGTGGGATCCCCGAGGAGGAGATCTCCCACTTCCGGGTCGACCGCCGCGAGAAGGCCGACGAGGAGCTGCGCGATTCACGAGCCGTCGACGAGGACACCTCCGAGCGCCCCACATACTCCAGCGCCAGCGTTCCGGTGCGTGTGGATCCGACCCCGAGTGCCGAGGAGCTGGCCGAGCTGGAGGCTGCGCAGCCGTCCGACGCGCTGGTGCGCCGTCCCGGGCCCGATGAGATCGTCGTGCACGGCGGCGGTCCCGAGGGCGAGGACCAGGTGATTCGAATCCACCGCGGGACACCGGCGCCGGTGACGGGCGCGGACGACATCGTGATCCGCCCCTCCGAGGTCGTCGAGCCGGATGGGCCCGTGGATGCGGGTCGCGCGGACGCAGTGCCCGAACCGGCGATCCACCTGGAGCCGAGCCCGCCGGCTGTGCACATCGGCCTGCCGCCCGACGCGGAGCCGCCGCACGAGGAATTGTCCGTCGACGACGACGTGCCGCAGACACCTCTGGTCACCGACTGGGGTTGGGCGCCCTCGACGCTCGGCGGAAGCAGGCACGCGCAGATCACCGTGGTCCTGCACAGCCAGCCGAGCGGCGCGCAGGTGTCCATCGACGACCGCCCCGTCGGCAAGACGCCGCTCCGCGTGCGCATCGACCCGCTGTCGGACCACGTGCTGCTCTTCGAGCGCGACGGGTGCGGCGACTACGTCCGTTTGCTCTCCTCCGCCGGCTGGGAGAAGGGTCGCAGCCCGTCCATCCGCGTGCAGCTCCACTGCCAGTAGTCGCCCGCGGCCCCACCCGCGCCACGCCATCGAACCTGCCCCCCGATGACGCGGAGCACCACACGCACGACAGCCACCGAAGGCCGGGCCCATTCCCACGCGTCCAGGCATGCGGGCGTGAGCGGCCCACGTGGCTCCCCGCTTGCACCACAATGTCGACAAGATGGAAGTCCAGCCGGCGGTCTGGAGTTCATGACATCAGAAAGTGAGTGTTTCGGCGCGGCGGTTTCGGCATGCGGAACAGGTTCGAGAGGCTGGAGCGCGAGTTCGACGTCGTCGTGATCGGCGGCGGGATCAACGGTGCCGGGGTGGCGCGGGACGCGGCACGGCGCGGCTTCCGGGTCGTGCTCCTGGAGAAGAACGACTTCGGATCCGGCTCGAGCTCGCGCACGTCCAAGCTCGCTCACGGCGGGTTGCGCTATCTCGAACAGGGGGCGCTGCGGCTGGTCTGGGAGGCCTGCCACGAACGCCAGACGTTGCTGCGATTGGCCCCGCACCTCGTCCGTCCTCTGCCCTTCGTCTTCCCCGTCTACGAGGACTCCAGGCTCGACGCGTTGCGCCTGCGCATCGGGATGTGGCTCTACGACGTCCTGGCCACGTTCCGGAACGTGCGCCGGCACCACATGCTGCGGCTCGCCAGCGACAACCGCTGGTCGCGCGGGCTGCGGACGGACGGACTGCGGGCGGCCGCTCTGTACTACGACGCGATCATGGACGATGCGCGGCTGGTCGTCGCCAATGTGATCTCGGCGCGGGAGGCGGGCGCCCGCACCATGAACGGCGCCGCCGTCCGGGGCCTGCTCGTGCACGAGGGCTCCCTGCGAGGTGTCGAGGTGGTCGACGGCCTGACCGGGGACACATGCGAGCTGCGTGCCCGCTGCGCCGTGTCGTGCACCGGGGCGTGGACGAACGCTCTTCTCGCCCGGCTGCCGGGTGTGCCGCGCGCGGTGGAACCCACTCGCGGAACGCACCTCCTCGTGCGCCCCATCACGCAGCAGGCCTTCACGCTCTCGGCCGATCGCGACGGGCGCATCTTCTTCGTGCTGCCGTGGCTCGGGCTGACGCTCATCGGAACCACCGATGTCGAGCACGGCGATGATCCGGACCAGGTTGCGCCCAGCGATGACGAGGTCGAGTACCTGCTGGCCGAAGCCAACCACTTCTTCCCCGGGGCACGTCTCCAGCGCCGTGACGTGATCGCCGCATTCGCCGGACTGCGTCCGTTGCTGCGCGCCGACGGGCACGAGTCCTCCCGCAGTCGGGAGCACAGGATCCTCCAGCCCGTTCCCCGGTTGCTGAGCGTTGTGGGGGGCAAGTACACCACGTACCGAGCGGTCGCCGAGGAGGTCGTGGACCGCATCGAGGCTCTCCTGGGGCGTCGTGGTCGCTGCTCCACGGCGGCGGATCCGCTCCCGGGCGGGCATCTCCGCTGGAGCCCACGAGAACACTGGGAGGAAGGCGAGGCGTTGCGGAATGCGGCGGCCGAAGGCGCGCGCGTCTCCGGGCTGTCGCTCGAGGTCGTCAGCCGCCTGTACCGCACTCACGGTTCGCGTGCTCCGCAGATCCTCGCGCTCGCGAAGGAGGATGCGACGCTGGCCGCGCCGCTCTGCGCCCACCAGCCGCACACGCGCGCCGAGGTGCGGTTCGCGGTGCGCGAGGACATGGCTCTGCATCTGGAGGACTGGTTCCTGCGCCGCTCGCGGATGGGCTACCGAGCGTGCCACGGGATCGATGCGCTCGACAGCGTGGCGGATCTCTTCGCCGCCGAGCTCGGATGGAGCGGCGACCAACGCGCTCGCGAGATCGACAGCTGTCACGAGCGGCTCGACGAGCTCGCCCTCAATCGGCCTCCAGCATCCAGCCGTTCAAGCTGAGCGTCGTCGGGGTCCGCTCGATGAAGACCGCGCCCGCGGGAAAGTGCTCGAAGAGGATCGAGATGCCATCCAGAAACTCGACCCCCTGGGCGACGTTGTCGCCCCAGAGCTGCGGCAGGTGGGCGAGCTGCCGCAGGGCGCGGTGCAGCCGCCGCTGGTCCGCGAATGCGACGACGCTCGCGGTCTCGGGCACGAAGCCGCCGAAGGGACGGAAGGAGCTGTCGCGCAGCAGATGCCGCTTCCCCACCCGGCGCGTGTCGATGATCCGCTGCATGAGCTGCCGCGTCGTGGTCAGGATCGCCACGTCCGCATCGATCAGATAGCTCGGCGAGATCGCTTCCAGGAAGGGCTGCGCGAAGCTGCGGAAGGTCTTGCCCCCGTAGCGTACGTCCACGAAGCCCGCCGTGGTCGCCTCCAGGGGCAGGTGCGTCAAGGTGCTCTCCAGATCGCGCAGCGTGCGCTCGGCCATCTCCGCGTCGGCGACCTCCACGATCAGAGCCAGGCTGGGGACCGGGGCCAGTGGCGTCGGAATCAGCTCCTCCAGGGCCAACGCCATCTCGTCGCCGGACCACGGCAGCACGTCGTTGTGCAGGTTGAAAGGCAGCTGCTGCATACCGAGAGGGGGCGCCGCCGGGACGAACCACGGCTCGCCTCCGCCAGTCGGTGCCACGTGCGCGGTCACCCGGTCCCCTGCGCCGCTCGCCAGATGCACGCCGGAACGCCCGCCCGCCGAGCTGCGCCCTTCGTCGCACGAGTCCGTGTCGCGGAACAGGCCGCGAAGCAGCATCACGTCGGTAGGCCGCGCGTAGTAGGCCATCGTCACCCCGGCCGGGATGGAACGTAGGATCGCCTCGCGCCGCAACGGCGTTTCCATCGCCATCGGATGTTCCTCCGCAGCCGCCGGTGCAGACACCACGCGCTTGAAGTGCAGCCCGTCCGCGTCCCACGTGAACCCCTGCGCCGACCACGGCACCGCGTCACCCAGCCTCACGACCGCCACGTTGTGCAGGCCGAGTTCGTCGAGCGCCTCGACGAAGTCCGGATCCCGCATCGCCGAGGCCTCCGAGCGGCCCTCGTGGATGTCCATGGTCTCATGTAACAGGGCCTCCGACGTGGTGACCACCAGAAGACGACCCTCCTGAACGAGCACGAGGTCGAGGCCGCCCCGGTCCTCGACGCTCCATCCGGGCCGCCCGTCCACCACGACGTCCTCGAACCGGAAGTTGGGATCGAAGCCATCGTTGCGCACCGCCTCCAGTGCCGAGCGGAAACGTTCCGGATCCTCGAGCTCCGCGACGAACAGAACATCCACACCGCGCTCGGCACGCCCGCGCCGGTACATGCCGACAGCGATGCGTCCGCCCAGCACGTTGAGGAGCAGATCGTCGCGAACGCCGGTTCCGGTGCGCTGCTCGAAGTCCTCGAGACGCCGCTGGAAGTCCGCGAAGTCCGCAGCCGTGAAGACGCCCACACCGGGCAGCGCCTTGCGCAGGATCTCGAGCGCCTCGTGCGCCTCGGCACGCTCCCACGTGTTCGCGAGGTCGGACGAAACGAGAAGCACGCAGGCGCCCCCGGGCAGGGTCTCGAGCGGACGGCGCAGGTCGGGCTGCGAGACATCGGCGCGACAACCGCCGAGGACCATGAACGAGAGGACGAGCCACTGGGACGCGCGCATGGGATCTCCTCCGCAAGAACTCGAGGCTGTGGTCGCCGTCGAGTCGTGTCGTACTGAACGGGAATACGCCCTTGCGTGGTCGCAGGTTACACCCGGAAGGTGGGGCGTGTGCAGGGAATCTCAGCATGACGGGCGCGGGCGAGCCCGGGCAACCGGGAGCGGCGCTGGCGTCAGCGGCCCGGCGCCGCCGCCGCCGAGCCCTGGTCCGCAGGTCGCAGGAGGTCGCGCGGTTCGTGGGCGAACCTCCGGCGATCCCTCCGGCCGTTGCGGATCGGCCCCGGCGACCGCCGACGAACTCCCGGCAGCGGCGGGTGCGATTCCGAGACGAGGCGCTACCGGACCGGATGGTCTTTCGCAGCCGTTCCCGACGTTCCGGACGCGGTCCGACGCCCGGTTTTCGACCAGCGTGCCGTGACGACGAGCGCCACGCACGCTTGCTCAAGAAGCCTTCCTCGGTGCTCCACGCGCGGGCCACACGACCGCAAGCCCTGCCGACCGGTCTGGAGCCGATCGCTGCGACACGACACATTCCACGCGCTGACTCCACCGCAGGCCCGGCGCTGCCCCCCGGAACGTGTCGCGGGCCCAACCGCGCGTCGTCGAAGCGGTTCCGTGGACGGCTCGAGAAACGACGCACGGGTTCGATGCGCTGCAGGCGGTTCCCGGACCCGTCCTCGGAGCTCGACTTCGACGTTTTCGATTGCACGCCGGCATCCTCCGAGCGGCTCGGAAATGAGCAGCTCGCTCGAGCTGTGAACGAGCGCGCCTGACCTCCCCGTGCGATGTGGTCGGGAATCGAGCGCGCGGAAATCACGGCGGGCGACATTCTCGCCGTCTGGGCGCGACACGCTCGACACCGACGAAGCGGCGAAACGAGGTCCGGATCCGAATCCGTTTGCGGGCCGAGGGTGGCGTTGATATCACCGCTCCGCTTCGAACCGGATGCCGCCGCGAGCGGCAGCGCGTATCCGGCCCCGCAGTGCGTGGGGAGGAAGATGGTGAGGACGATCGTGGACAGTGGGCGGCGGCCTCGAGGCGTTCGAGTCTGTCGCTCCGTCGGATTCCGAGTGGCTTCGTCACGAACATGTCGGAGTCCGATCGCACTGCCGGGGCCGGATCGTCTCGCCCCGGACTCCCCGGCGTGCGGCGTGCCGTCGGGGATCGACCTCCGAGCCGAAGGGAATGGAGTGATGCGAAGTCGAATTCTTGGGGTCGTGTGCCTCGTTCTCTGCATGGGGCTCTCGGCCTCGCTCTTCGCCGAGTCCGTGCCGTTCGAGATCAACGGCGAGATTCGCGTGCGCAACGAGAACGACGCACGCGACTTCAACTCCGAAACCGGCCTGAAGAGCTTCAACCTCATGCGCACACGACTCGGTGTGAGCGTGAACCCTGCCCAGGACATGCACGTGTTCGTCCAGGTGCAGGACTCTCGCGTGCAGGGTGTGGCCTCCCCCTCCACGACCCCCGGCGTCCAGGAGGACACGCGGCTGGACCTCCACCAGGGCTTCTTCGAGGTCCAGAACTGGGGATGGACCGGTTTCGGCGTGAAGGCGGGGCGGATGGAGGTGAGGTTCGGGAACGAACGTCTCGTCGGCGTGAACGACTGGGACAACGTCTCCCGGACCTTCGACGGCGTGATGGCGCTGTTCTCGAACGAGAAGGTGAAGGTGAAGACCCTGTTCGCCAATCTGGTGGAGCGTGACACGCCGACGGTCGGGGACCCCGACAGCGAGAACAGTGACGCCACGCTGCAGGGGGCGTTTTCCACCCTG
>JBHHXQ010000206.1:0-6638 GCA_046757105.1 Candidatus Krumholzibacteriia bacterium | reverse complement strand
CGTCATCGCCGCAGAGCGCTGCCATGAGCCCCGGCAGGCGCTGCAGCACATCGTCCAGTGCTGCCAGGTCGCGCAGCCAGCGCCCGGAGCGCCGCAGGCGCTCGCGCGCGAAGTCGGACAGCCTCGCATAGCCGAAGGGGCTCCACGCCGACTGGCGCACGAACTCGTGCGCGGCGCGTGCGAGCGGCACGACGAGCCGGTCGCGGGCCACAGCGAGCCGCCGGCAGAGCGCATCCGCGGTGCGGGCGCGCGTGAGCGGTCCCGGCCTCTCACAGGCCGAGCGGAATGTGTCGAGCATGTGTGCGTCGGGAGGACGCCTCACGGGGTATTCGGAAGATACAGCAAGTTCATAGAATCTGTCAAGATCAAAATGAGAATTCTTTCAACCTTCTCGTTTTCGACGAAGTGCAGGACGGAGAGTGATTCCAACTCGCGACATCGGCGAGGAGCAGGAGAAGAGCAGGATGGGAGCCGACCGTCTTGACAGGACTGCGCCCCCTCCCTAGCCTCCTGGAGTCCTGATCCGTTGGACAAACCTTCCCTCGAACCTCGGGTGCCAGGGGGCTGGCGCACCAATGAGACGGGCTGTTGGAATCTGGACCCGAGTCTTGCGCCATCGGGGTCCGTTGGACGACGCCCGCCGAAGCCCACACCGCCTGCACACGTGCCGACTACGCGACGTGACCTGCCGTGCGCCGGACCGCAGCCCAATGCGCGGCGGCGCTTGCCGTGCGCAGGACCGCAACCCGATGCGCGGCGGCGCCTGTCGAACGTGCCGGACGCGACACGGTGCCTGCCGAACGGCCGACCACACCGGCGGCCGCGGCAGGCGTGACCGCGCGCTGCGGAGCCGGCTGCGGAGAACCGCCCGGCATCTCACCCTGGCCGGCCTGACGTGTCTTCTCCCTGCCTGTGGTCCGAGCGGAAACGAGACACCGCGCTCGGTGGAGTTGCGCGTTCCCATTTCCCGCAGCATTCGCACACTGGATCCGAGCGGCGGCGAATCGGAGGAGGTGGTCACGCACAACGTCATCCGTCAGCTCTACGAGGGCCTGGTCGAGTACGACCCACACACGCTTTCCGTCGTGGGCCGAATCGCCCGTTCGTGGGAGGCCTCGGCGGACGGCCGCGAGTGGACATTCCGGCTCGAGGAAGGGGTGCGCTTCCTCGACGATCCCTGCTTCCCGTCGGGTCGGGGACGAGCGGTCACGTCCGCCGATGCCAAGTACTCGATCGAGAGGGGCATCGCCTCGTCGCGCGGCTCCGGGCGCGCCGGCCTGCCGCAGGTCGTGGGGCTGGCCCAGTGCCTCGCGCAGCAGTCGTCCGAGATCCGCGGCATCGTCGCCGCATCCCCGCAGGTACTGATCGTTCGGCTCGAGCGGCCCGACCCCGGCTTCCTGCATTTCCTGGCGCTTCCCCCGTGCTTCATCGTGGCGCGGGAGGCCGTGGAGCGTTACGGCCCGCAGATGCGCGTCCACCCCGTGGGGACAGGTCCGTTCCGTCTGGCTTCGTGGAAGGCGCCCACCGGTGTGGTCCTCGTGCGGAACCGCCACTACTGGAGAACCGACGACTCGGGGAAGCGCCTGCCGTACGTGGACGCCCTGCGCTTCGTCCGAACCGACATTGCGGCACACCTCTATGCTCTCGACACGATCGACGTCTTCTTCAGCTACACGCGCAACGCGCCTGCCGATTCCCTGGGGAGCCTTGCAAGCGCCGAGAGCGCCGGCTGGAGGCATTACTTCGTTCCTTGGTTGAACACGATCTACGTCCGGTTCAACTACCGCTCGGACCACCCCCTGGTCCAGGACCGCCGCCTCCGAGAGGCCTTGAGCTGCGTCCTGCCGAGATCCAATCCCCACGACCACATTCCGGCCGCCGGTCTCCTGCCGCCGGGGCTGCCGGGTCACGATCCCCAGCTGCAGGGACAACGGACGGACGTGTCGAAGGCGCGAAGGCTCCTCGAACAGGCGGGATTCGCGGATCGAACCGCGATTCCCCCGCTCGAGCTCGCCTGGCCGATCTGGTCGGCATGGGGGGCCGGGGCCTTCGCCGAGGCGCTTCGGCGCCTGGGAATCGAGGCAGAGGTGAGGGTCCTGGAGACGGACGAATTCGCCCGGGCCATCCGGAACAACGAGGTCGATCTGTTCCGGGACGGCTGGGTCGCCGACTACCCCGACCCCCAGAACTTCCTGCAGCTCTTCCACTCCGCGTCGCCCAAGAACCTCGGAGGCTACTCGAACCCCCGTTACGATCGCCTCTTCGAGGAGCTCACCCGCGAGCTGGACGAGAACCGCCGCCAGAGTCTGGCGCGACAGCTCGAAAGGATCCTGATCGAGGACAGTACGGCGCTTTTCATCCGCCACGAACGTCAAAGCCAGTTCGTTTCGCCGCGCGTGGAGAACTGGGAAGGCAACTGCACCAATCCCATGAACATCCACTTCTACGAACGTGTCAGCGTCCACACCGAACTCGAGCGGGTCGTCCGATGAACCTCAGGCGCAAGCTGCTGCTCATGTTCTTCGGCCTCGCGGTCATCCCGATCACCATTGCGGCTGCGGCAGTGACCGTCGGTGCCCTGCGGTACACGGAAAAACGCACCCAGGAGGAGTTGCGACAGCAGCTCGACGCGCTTTCGTACCGGATCCACAAGGTCTTCGAAGCCGAGAGGTTCGTCATGAGTCACCTGGCCCGGGAGTGGGCCAGCTTGCATCGTCTGCCCCCGGAGCTCGCGGACACTCCAAGCCTCGCCAGCCTGTCGAGTCTGATCGACGAGAGGAGGTTCACGAGGGGAGATTCCCCCAGGTTGCCTCGACGTCTCGTGGTCCTCGAACCGGGCCGCCAGGAGGCACTCGTCTACGTCTCCGGATTCAGCGGTGCAGGGGGGACGGAGCCCAGCTCGATCCCGCTCCGCGCGCTCCCGCCGATCTACCCCAGAATCCGTGAAACACCGGCGCTGAGTGCGAAACATCCCTTCCTGACCACCACGGACCCGACCGGGCCCGTTCTCGTGATCGCGGTCCAGGCACCTCTGCCGGGAGATCGGGCCCCACGGATCGCGGCCATGGAATACCCACTGCTCGAATCCCTCGAGAGGCTCACACATGCGGCGCTCTCGAGACTCGAATCCAGCTTCGTGGCCGCGAAACCGTACGGGTCCGCCGGATGGCTGTTCCTGTATCACTCGGACCCGACCCGGATCGGCCTGCCCATCGAGAGCTCCGAGCTGCCCGAAGAGACGCTCGAGCTTCTCCGCGGCCGCATCTCGGCCGCTGCTTCCGTGCGCGGCGTTCGACACGATGGCGCCGATGACGCCCTGCCCACCGGGGCCGCCATTGCGGACACCCGACCCGGGACGGCCGGAGTCGTCCCTCGTGACGGGGCCGCCGGTCTGGGGCTTCGAGCCGCTGCCGCGCGGCGCGGCGACTGGGAGTGCACGCGAGTGGGAGACTCCATCTGCGCCGCGGGCCTGCACCCGGCGACGGGATGGGTTCTCGGAGCGTCGGCCTCCTTCGCCGCGCGTTTCGAGCCGCTGCGCCAGAGCATCATCCTCTTTCTCGTGCTCTTCGGGTTGATGGCGCTCCTCGTCACGCTCGGGATCCTGCTGGCGACGCACGGAATCAGCGCCGCCGTGGAGACGATCGCCCGCGACACGGACGCCATCGCCAAGGGGGATTTCGGTCGTTCCGTGCAGATCCGGCGCTCGGACGAGTTCGGCGCCATCGCCGAGCGCATCAACCGGATGGCTCAGGATCTGCTGATCTCGTCCGAGTCCCGGGCGATCGCGCGCATCAGCGCCCGGTTGGTCCACGATCTGAAGGGCGTCGCTTCACAGATGAACCTGCTCCTCTACAACCTCAAGGAGAACTACGACGACAAGGAGTTCCGCGCCGAGTTCTTCGATCTGATGCGGAGTCTGGTGAAGCACGTCGAATCGATCATCCTGCAGCTCCGCCGCGAGGATCGCACGCGCGACGTGGCCTGGACGCAGGTCGACCCGGACGAGGTCGTCTCGCGGATCCTGAACAGCCCGAGTGTCACGTCGCACGAGAGCATCGCCGTGCAGACCAAACCAGGTGCCGCCTCGCCCGCGGTCGCGGATCCGGAGCTCCTCGAGGGGGTTCTCCGCAACATCGTCTCCAATGCCGTGGAGGCGATGGCCACCGGCGGCACGCTGACGGTGCGCACGGGAACACTGGAGACGAGCGATCCGGCGGGCCCCACGCACTTCGTCGAGGTCGGAGACACGGGTCCTGGAATGAGCCAGGACTTCATCGACCACGAGCTTTTCCGCCCGGTCTCGACGACGAAGTCGGGAGGCACCGGCCTCGGGATGTACACGGCGCGGGAGATCACCGGGCGTCTCGGCGGTAGAATCCGGGTCGAGAGCCGCGAGGGCCGCGGCACACGCGTCCGGGTCGAGTTCGGACGTCCCGACCTCGGACAGCCGCGGGCGTAGGGACGACACGAACCGGGAATGTGGGCCGGGAAGCGCGAAGCGCGGATCCGGGGAGGGGGGCACGCGACCGGCCGACGTCCGGACGGAAGACACGAACCGGGGATGCACCACCGTGAAGCAGGAATCGGAACGCACGACGAAGACGGTTCTGCTGGTTGACGATCAAGCCACCGAACGCCGGCTGCTCTACCACGCCCTGAAGAAGAACTACCGGGTCGTGGAGGCGCCGGACGGTGGCGAGGCGCTCGCGGCTCTGCAGCGCGGCGGGATCGATCTGGTCATCCTGGACATGCACCTGCCTCCGAACACGGACAGCGCCGAGGAGGGCGTCCGCCTGCAGAGGGTGATGCGCGCGCGTGATCCGCTCCTGCCCGTCATCGTGGCGACCGGTGACCAGGACCGCGAGCTGGCGTTGGAGATGGTCCGCAGCGGGGTCGCGGATTTCCTCCTCAAGCCGATCGACCCGGCCGTCCTCGAGATCGTGGTGGCCCGGGCGCTCGAACGCGGCGAGCTCGAACGCGAGAACGATCGCCTGCGACGCGAGATCCGCGAGCACTTCTCCTTCGGCAACCTGATCGGCCACAGCCCCGCCATGCGCGATGTCTTCGCCAAGCTCGAGAAGCTCGCACGCACCGACACGAGCGTCCTGCTCCTCGGCGAGAGCGGCACGGGCAAGAGCGCCGTGGCCCGAGCCCTGCACTTCGCCGGACGCAGGTCCGAGAAACCGTTCGTCGTCGTGGACCCGGCGGCCATGCCCGAGTCCCTGATGGAGAGCGAGCTCTTCGGTCACGTCAAGGGCGCCTTCACCGGGGCGGAAACCGACAAGGCCGGCCGGATCCAGGCGGCGGATGGCGGAACGCTGTTTCTCGACGAGATCGGCAACCTCAACTCCAGCGTGCAGGCGAAGTTCCTCCTCTTCCTCGACAGCCGCACGGTGCGGCCCGTGGGCTCCGACAGGGAGAACCCAGTGGACGTCCGGGTGATCGCCGCGACGAACCACGATCTGGACACCATGGTCCGCGAGCGAAGCTTCCGTTCCGACCTCCTGTATCGCATCCAGGTCGCGACGGTCGTCCTCCCTGCGCTGCGCGAACGCAAGACGGACTTCCCAGCACTCACCGACTACTTCCTCACGTCCCTGTGCAAGGAGATGAGCCGGCCGACGGCACGGCTGTCGACGCCGGCGATGGAGATGCTGGCCCAGTACCCTTGGCCCGGGAACGTTCGACAGCTCAAGCACGTGCTCGAAAGCTCGTTGGCTCTCGCAGACGGCGAGACTCTCGACGTCGCAGACCTGGCGCTTCCCGCAGCACCGCCGGATGCGGGTGCACGCCATGCGGGCACGCCGAGCGCGGATGCATCCGGTGCTCCAGCGGCCGGTGAGGGCACTTCCGGTGTGGCCACGTCCGCAGATGGCGCGTTCCGGGAGCGCGTCGCGTCGTTCGAGCGCCGGCTCCTCGCCGAAGCCCTCGAGAAGAACGAGGGCAACAAGGCGGCCGCAGGACGCATGCTCGGACTGGACGAGAACCAGATCCGCTACTTGTGCCGCAAGCACGGCCTCCGCTGACGCCGGCACCGGCCACGGGCAGGCGGCGTCACACCGGGATCTGCCTCCAGCACCCGTGAAAAAGTCATGCGGGCGTGTACATTTTCAGCCCCTGCGAGAGAACGACCCGAGCGGGCGTCCTGGGCCCAAATCGTGCAGGTGCACGGACTTGCCCGTCGCGGAGCGCCGGAACGAACCCCGGCACGCATTTCTCATGCGCCCCTGCGGCGGCTCCTTGGAGGGCCGACCGTTTTCCAACAGCCGGGCGGGCAATACTCGTGCAGAGAACGATTCTCCTCGTGGACGATCGGAAAAACGAGCGCAGGCTGCTTTACCACGCCTTGAAGAAGGACTACCGCGTGGTCGAGGCGGGCGATGGCCAGGAGGCGCTCGCCCTCCTCGACCGTGAAGCGATCGATCTGGTCATCCTGGACATGCATCTTCCCCCGGACACCGGAACCGCTGCCGAAGGGGTTCGGCTCCAGCGGACCATCCACGAGCGCAACCAGCCTCCCCCCATCATCATCGTGACGTCCGATCCGGACGGCGCCCTTCCCCGCAAGATGCGACGGCGTGGCATCGTCGAGTTCTTCCACAAGCCCGTGGATCCCGACCTCCTCAAGAGCGCCGTCG
>JBHHXQ010000205.1:0-6640 GCA_046757105.1 Candidatus Krumholzibacteriia bacterium | reverse complement strand
CGTCAAAGAGACGCTGAACGAGCTCGTCCCGAAGATGCGCAAGAAGGCGGATCTCGTGGTCCTCTTCGCTCACGTCGGGAACCGCAACGCCCAGAAGCTCCTCGACGAGATCAAGGGCATCGACATCGCCATCACGGGCGGGGACGCCTTCGTGAACGCCAAACCGGTCGAGATCGGCAACGAGGAGACCGGGCGCTCTCTCGTGTGCTCGGCCGGCAAGCAGGCGAAGTACCTGGGGGCCCTGAAGGTCGTTCTCAGCGAGAAGGGCCAGCTGCTGCGCTACACGCACGAGCTCCACTCGCTCGACAAGAGCATCAAGGAGGACCCGGAGATGCGCGCGCGTGTCGACGAGTTCAAGGCGCAGCTCCGCGAGGTGCGCAAGCGCGAGGAAGTTGAGCGGGTGGTCGGCAACCAGCAGACGACCGTGCCGACCGAGAAGTTCCTGGGGTCCAACACCTGCAGCCGCTGTCACGAGGCCGAGTTCCAGTCCTGGACGAAGAGCGCCCACGCCCACTCGATGGCCTCGCTGGAGGGCAAGTCCATGGAGGGGTCCGCCGAGTGCCTGCAGTGCCACGTGACGGGCTACAAGGAGGCGAACGGCTACGCGATGAACAGGGCCGATCTCGGCAAGATCTCTTGCGAGCAGTGCCACGGCCACGGTACCTTGCACGGCCACGAGGACTTCGTAGCGCGGCCGAGCGCCGAGTCCTGCACGGTCTGCCATGACAAGAAGAACAGCCCTGACTTCGACTACGCGGCCTACTGGAAGGCGATCGCCCATTAGGCCTCGAAGCCGCATCGAATGCTCGGAGGGGAACGGCACGGTCCGTTCCCCTCTGTCTTTCCCGGGGCTGGTGCTCCTGGCGCTCCTGGCCGTGGCGCTCCCCGCCCGGGCGCAGCTCGAGGTGCTGCTGCGCGGGGTCGGGCCCAGCGAGCCGCGCCAGGGCGTCTGCGGGCTCTACCGCTTCCGGGCCGTCGAGCCCACCGGCAGCCGGACGATCGAGTTCCGGGCCTGCGTCGAGTCGGCGTCCCCCGATGGCGACGGCAGCGTCGTGCTGCACCTGTGGTCGGGCGACAGCCTGGAGGCGCGTGTCGAGGTGGCGCCGGCGATGTTCGCGGGCCGCGGCGGCTCGCTTCTCGAGCACGTGCGCAGCGTCGTTCAGGTCGAGCATGGCAAGACGGCACGCCTCGAGCCCGAGGACTGGCAGCAGTTGCCGGCGCTCTCGCCGGCCCCGCAGCTCCCGGTGGTCGCCGACTCCAGCCTGGGGAGCGCGACGCTGGAGATCCGCACCGACCGCCTCGAGTGCCTGGGTCGCCTCCTCGAGGAGGCGCGCTCCTTCGTCCGGACGATGGGCGACGTCGAGGTGACTGCGGCCGAGCACCGCCGTCTCGAGATCTGGACCGCGGCCGAGGCGCCCCTCCTGGGGGTGGTGCGAGCCCGGGCCACGGTCCGCAGCGAGCGCAACTTCTCCAGCCCCATCCCGGGCGTCCCACAGCGCGGTCCCCGGGAGTCCTTCTACGAGCTGGAACTCCTGGAAATCTCGGCTGACCCGAGCGCCGGACGAGCCGTCACGGGCCACTAGAGCCCCTCCGGCGCGGCGAATCGCGCAAACAATTGACAGGATTGGGCTAATTTCAGTACAATGAAGGCCTTACAGGGCCACGAGCGGTCCGCGCTCAGAACCTTTCAGAGATGGTGGTATGGACCGACAGATGAGGGCCGCGAAGCTGGATGAGGCCTTCGAGTTCATCAGTCAGAATCCACGACCGACGCCCTCGTACCAGGTCGGCACCCGCATCTGGGACCTCAAGCTTCGCGACAAGCGCCAGATGCGGCGCGCCGTTCGCCGGCTGCTCTGCCGGGACAGTCGCTTTCAGGAGGTCAACGCCGGCCTCTGGGAGACGCTCAACCACGACTACGGGATCCAGGACCTGGATGAAGCCGAGTTCCGGGTGCTCGATCTCGAGGTCACCGGCAGCGATCCGGAGCGCAACGCGATCATCGATCTGGCCGTCTTCGGGGTGCGGGGCAGGAAGGTGCGACCCCTGCTCTCGACGCTCCTGGATCCCGGACTTCCGATCCCGGCGAGCATCCAGAGGCTGACCGGGATCGAGGAGCACATGGTGGACGGAGCCCCCGCCCTCGAGGAGATCCTCCCGCGCCTGCTGGAGGTGCTGCGCGGCGCCATCTTCGTGGCCCACAATGCGGCCTTCGACTACCACTTCCTGAAGACGTCGATCGAGCGGATCCCAGGACAACGGTTCACGGCGCCTCACGTGTGCACGGTGAAGCTGAGTCAGCGGCTCGTCGACCCCCAGCGCGGCAGCCGCAAGCTGCACCATTTGGCGACCCAGTTCGGGATCCCTCTCGAGAACCGGCATCGAGCCTACGACGACGCCTACGCCACGGCGCGCATCCTCGTCGAGCTCAAGGGGCTCCTGCACGCCCGCGGTGTTCACACGGTGGGCGAGATGAAGCTCTTCGAGTCGGGCCTGGCGGCAGCCATCCCGAGCTCGCCGGCGTCACGCGAGTCCCGTCAGTCCGACGCCTGAGCCGCTCCTCGCGGGGGCGGCCTGCCGCCGGCTGGGCATTTCCAGCGACACACCGAGACCAGCCGATCAGCTGCGGGCCGCGCGGCGGCGCGGGCGCGCGCCGGTCGCGTGGGGGCGCACGCGCGCGGCCCGCCCCTCCGCCTGCCGCTTGTCGGCCCGTGCCCGGCGGCGGCGCTCGCGCTCCTCGAACCAGTGATCGAACTCCTCGAGGCAGGTGAAGTAGACCCGATCACCCGGCCCGCGGGCGAACTCGCACTCGGTGGGCTGCAGATCGTGGCAGATCTGCGGGCGCGAGTCGTAGATCTGGCACAGGTTGTCTTCGCCGAGGTAGCGACAGGGGGACTCGTACTGGACGAACCAGCAGCTGTACTCGTCGACGTACACCCGCACGCCCGGGTGCATCAGATACCAGCGCAGGTTGTCGTAGTCCCGGGGCGTGGTCGGCGGGTCGATCTCCGTCGACACGGACTGACAACAGATCGCCATGCAGCGCGCGCAGTTGTAGTGCACCTCGACGCCTTCGGGAGGTGCTTTCGGGAGGAGCGGGAGCCGGATCACCGTGGTCTTCTCCAGGGTCGGATGGCGCGATTCAGAGCCGGATCTCGAAGTCTTCGTATGGGGGCGGGGGGCTCAGCTCGGCACAGTGCACGGACTCGACCCGCGCCCCGCCAGGGCCCAGGTGCAGCCTCTGGACCAGGCGGTCGAGAGCGGCGCCCACGCCGACGGCCACGACCTCGACGCTGCCGTCCGGGAGATTGCGAGTGTGCCCGCGCACGCCGAGCCGGCGGGCCTCGTCCAGGACGAAGAAGCGGAAGCCGACGCCCTGCACCCGGCCGCGAACGTTCGCCTGCACCGCTCGTGTCTCCACGACCCCTCTCCCCCGTGCCGATGACCCGCCGATTATGTGGCTCCATCGTGCGCGGGTCAACTCGGCACCCCATGTGGGGTCCCGTTGACGCCATGCCACGCGGTTCATTAACCTGCTGGAAACGCGCGCGATCCGTTCCATGCGTCCGACCCAGACTCGAAGGGAGGCCGGGGACCGACGCCGGCCCCCACGTTCATGACGTCTCGACCCCTACCGACCGACTGGGAAGTCAAGAGCAACGTCATCGAGGTCATCGGCAACACGCCACTCGTGCGACTGAACTGCGTCACCGAGGGCATCGGCCCCACCGTGCTCGCCAAGCTGGAGTTCATGAACCCGGGTGGAAGCGTGAAGGACCGCATCGGTCTGGCGATGATCGAGGATTTCGAGCGCCGGGGCATGCTCCATCCCGGAGGCATGGTCGTCGAGTGCACGTCGGGCAACACCGGCGTCGGGCTCGCGATGGCCTGCGTGATCAAGGGGTACCGTGCGACCTTCACCATGCCCGACAAGATGAGCCTCGAGAAGATCCGTCTTCTCAAGGCCTACGGCGCCCGCGTGATCGTGACGCCGACCGCCGTCCCGGCGGACTCGCCGAAGAGCTACTACAGCGTCGCACGCCGCATCGTGGAGGAGACTCCCCACGCCGTGCACACGAACCAGTACGACAACCAGGCCAATCCGGAAGCGCACTACCGCACGACGGGACCGGAGATCTGGCGCCAGACCCGAGGCCGCATCGACGCATTCGTGGCCGGCATGGGCACCGGCGGAACCGTAAGTGGAACCGGGAGATACCTCAAGGAGCAGAACCCGGACGTGCGGATCGTCGGCGTGGATCCGGAGGGCTCCATCCTCAAGGACTACATCGACCGAGGCACCATGGGCGAGGCACAGACCTACAAGGTCGAGGGCATCGGCGAAGACATCATCCCGACCGCGCTGCACAAGCAGTACGTCGACGAGGTGGTCCGGGTCACCGACCGGCAGTCGTTCCACATGGCGCGGCGCCTGGCGCGCGAGGAGGGGTTGCTGGTGGGAGGATCCGCAGGAACGGCGGTGGCGGGGGCTCTCGAGCTGGCGCGGCGCATGCCGGACGACTCGGTCATCGTGGTGCTCCTGCCCGACACCGGGGAGCGCTACCTGAGCAAGGTGCACTCGGAGGAGTGGCTGAAGGAGAACCGCCTGCTCGAGGGTTTCGATCCGACGATTCGCGAGGTCCTCGAGAGGCACCCGGATGGGGTTCCCAGGCTCGTGAGCGTCGACGAAGGCACCACGGTGCGCGACGCCATCAACCTCATCCGCCAGTACGACGTCTCGCAGCTCCCCGTGCTGCGCGGGCCCGAGAACGTCGGCGTGCTGCAGGAATCGAAGCTGCTGCGCCTGGTGCTGGAGGACTACAGCCTGCTCGACAAGCCGGCCTCGGCCGTGATGGATGCGCCGCTTCCGGAGATCGGCGTGCAGGAGACGACCGACCGCGTCAAGGAGCACCTCGCACACCGGGACGCCGCGGTCCTGGTGCGGGAGGCGGAGCGTCTGGTCGGGATCCTGACGCGCTACGATCTGGTCGACTTCATTCTCTGAACGATCTCCCGCTCGGCGTTCCCGGCTGGGGGGTCCCGAAACGAGGAGGACCATGGGCTTCAGCACTGACGCCGTGCATGCCGGGCAGGACCCCGACCCGATCACCGGCGCCGTCATTCCGCCGATCTACCAGACGTCGACGTACGAGCAGGAGGGCCTCGGCCGGCCGCGGCACGGCTACGAGTACGCGCGCACCCAGAATCCCACCCGTGGGGCGCTGGAGAAGAATCTGGCCACCCTCGAAGGCGGCAGGCACGCGGTTGCCTTCGCCTCGGGGCTGGCCGCCATCGGGGGGATCCTGCAACTTCTGCAGGTGGGCGACCACGTCGTCTGCACCGACAACATGTACGGCGGGACGTACCGGTTGGCGGACCAGGTGTGGCGTCGCTTCGGGCTGGAGTTCTCTTTCGTGGACACCTCCAGGTTGGAGCTGGTCCAGAAGGAGATCCGTGAAACGACCAGGCTGATGCTGGTGGAAACCCCCACCAATCCCGTGTTGACGCTCTCGGATCTCACGGAGCTGTCGCGACTTGCGCATGCGCACGAGGTGCGCCTGGCGGTCGACAACACGTTCATGACGCCGTACTTCCAGCGTCCCCTGGAGCTGGGTGCCGACCTGGTGGTTCACAGCACGACCAAGTATCTCAACGGTCACAGCGACATGGTGGGCGGTGTGGTCGTCGTGAACGATTCGGAGCTCGCCGAGCGGCTCGCCTTCCTCCAGAACGCGGCGGGGGCGGTTCCGGGCCCGCTCGACTGCTGGCTCGTACTGCGCGGCGTCAAGACGTTGGCGTTACGCATGATGCAGCACGATCGCAACGCCCGGGAGCTGGCTCGGGTTCTGGCCCTCCACCCCAAGGTGCGGAAGACTTACTACCCCGGCCTGGCATCCCACCCGCAACACGAGCTGGCCTGCAGGCAGGCATCCGGCTTCGGAGGCATCATCTCGGTCGAGCTCGGTTCGCTCGAGAACGCCCGCCTGTTCATGGAATCGTTGCGGTTGTTCCTGCTCGCGGAGAGCCTGGGCGGTGTCGAAAGTCTGGTGTGCCATCCGGCTAGCATGACGCATGCCTCCGTACCCTTCGAAGAGCGCCAGCGACTCGGGGTCACCGACGGGTTGGTGCGGTTGTCCGTCGGGATCGAGGACGTCGATGATCTCGTTCGTGATGTGGAGCAGGCGCTCGAGCGGGTGCCGGCCGCAACGACCAGCGTGTAGTGTTGTCGAATGTACACACTCTCACCACGTGATGGATGCGCGGTCTTGACCGATCGTGGCCCCACCTGCTATTTTGCCCCTCCAAACAAGCTACCTTCTGCTTGTAGCGAAGTCATGAAGTGCACAACTCGTATCGGTGGTGATGTGGGAGATTCATTTTTCGCCGAGAGGAGGAAAAATGAACCGGCGTGGGGATACGTTGGTGCTCGAAAACGACGAAAGTTACGTCAAGTTCACCAAGCTACTGGCCAAAGCGTTGAACGAAGGTCGCGTGGATGGGAAGTTCCGCTGCCCGGTGTGCGGGATGCGGTACAACGAGGAACAGAACAGCATGGATTGTTGCGCAAAGGTGCCGAGAATCTGATGACGAATCCCGAAAGTGAGAGTCCTTGATGCAAGGCGGGGAGATGGTTCAATCG
>JBHHXQ010000204.1:0-6657 GCA_046757105.1 Candidatus Krumholzibacteriia bacterium | reverse complement strand
ACTACGTGCCGGTGGACGGCGCCGACGCACGCGAGCGCAGGCGGCGTCGAGATCTCCTCCTGGCGCTCCTCAACTCGCGGCTCTACGCGGTTCTGTATCGGGGCCTGTTCGCCGCGGTCGCGCAGTCGGGCGGCTACCTGCGCCTGAACGCTCCGTACCTGAGGTGTCTGCCGTGGCCCGAACGCGAACCGTCGGCGGCCCTCGGCGCCGCGGTCGCCGCCCTCGAGACGCGTGGCGGGAGGGGTACGCGCGCCAGGCTGGATGGCGCCGTGGACTCGCTGTTCGGGCTCTGCACGGACGACAGGCGGCTTCTGGATGCGCTCGACGTCCCGCCAGCGCCGACCCGCCCGAAGCGTCCACGCAACGCCTGATCTGCGTCCAGGTCCGCGGCCCCCGGGATCCCGGGCGGTTCCGGTAGCCTCTGCAACCACTTGATTTCAAGCCGGATACAACGCGGACAGCTCTTGGCATGGACGTTGCTTGACGCGGTCCGCGGCTTCTGCTATCTCTCGGTTGGCGGGCAGGACACGGGCAGAGGTTCCACGTCCACGGTGTGGGCCGAAGGCCCGGGGAGTGCCGAGGTGGGCTGCTCGACGGCGGCGTCGCCGAAACCCTCGAACTCCGCCCGCGTGGAGTCCGGCCGTGGAGAGTGGCATGACGGATTTTGGACGGAGTGTGGAACCGAGCGCCCAGCGAGGGCCTCGGCTGCCGCTTGTCGTCCTCTCGTGTCTGCTGCTGTGCACGGGTTGCTCCCGGGAGGACCCGCCGAGCACGGCGACCTCCGGAGAGGAGCCCCTGCAGATCACGCGCGACTTCACGACGACCGAGAGCGACAGCGGACAGGTCCGCTACGCGTTCCACGCCGAAGTCGCACGGCTCTATCCGGGGAATGTGACGCGCGCCGAGGCGATCCGCGTGGAGTTCTACGACAAGGGCGAGAGGGTGTCGGTGCTCACGGCCCGCCGCGGTGTCCTGGAGGGCGGGCGCATCACGGTGATCGGCGACGTCGTCGTGGTGTCCGACGAGGGCGCGCGGCTGGAGACCGATTCCCTCTACTGGGATCCGAAGAAGAAGAAGATCTGTTCCGACGTGTTCGTGCGCATCACCCGCGAGCGCGACGCCACGGTCCTGACCGGCAGCGGGCTGTCGAGCGATCCCGATCTGGTGCTCGTCGACATCAAGGATCCGGAGGTCAGCGGGCCTGGCGATCCGGGGCGCCGATGAAGGGCAACGGGCGCTCGGACGGCGTCACGCTCGAGGGCCGCGGGCTGGTGAAGTCCTATGGCGCCCGGCGTGTCGTGGACGGCATCGACGTGCACGTCCGCAGCGGCGAGATCGTCGGTCTCCTGGGGCCGAACGGAGCCGGGAAGACGACGACCTTCTACATGCTGGTCGGCATGATCAAGCCGAACTTCGGGCAGGTGATCCTGGGGAACAGGGACATCTCGGGGTTGCCCATGTTCAAGCGGGCGCGCTGCGGGCTGGGGTATCTGCCCCAGGAGCCGTCGGTCTTCCGGCGGATGACGGTCGAAGAGAACATCATGGCGATCCTCGAAACCCTGGACATGGGGCGCGAGGAGCGCCAGGAGCGTTTGGAGTCGCTGCTGCAGGAGATGCGGCTGACGCACGTCCGGAAGAACCGGGGAACCCAGCTCTCGGGCGGTGAGAGACGGCGCGTGGAGATCTCGAGAGCGCTGACGAGCAAGCCGCTGTTCATGCTGCTGGACGAGCCGTTCTCTGGAATCGATCCCATCGCGGTCGCGGACATCCAGCAGGTCGTCAGTCAGCTGCGCGATCGTGGCATGGGCGTTCTCATCACGGACCACAATGTCCGGGAGACGCTTCGGATTACCGATCGGGCCTATATCATGTACGACGGCAAGATTCTGCTGTCGGGAACCGCACATGATCTTGCGTCGGATCCAGAAGCGCGTAAGATTTACTTAGGGGAGCGCTTCCAACTGTAGTTCCTCCGAAGGGGCAGGACTCGCATGGAGATGAAATACGGCCTCCAGATGCGCCAGTCGCTGCGCTTGGTCATGACGCCCAAGCTGCAGCAGGCGTTGAAGCTGCTTCAGGTCCCCACCCTCGAGCTGCAGCAGATCCTCAAGCAGGAGATCCTGCAGAACCCTCTTCTCGAGGAAGTCGACGAGATCGAAGAGGACGAGGAGGAGTTGGGGGCCGAGGCGGAGCGCCAGGAGGATACGCAAGCGTCCGAGGAAGCCCCTGCGGAGCTCCCCGATGCCAGCGTCGCCGACAAGGATCCGGACGAAAGCTGGGACGATTACTTCAACGACGGCTTCGACCTCGGCTACAAGCGGTCGGAGGACCAGCAGGAGGAGTTCTTCGAGCGCGTTCCGGTGGCCCGGACTTCCTTCATCGACAACTTGCTCAGCCAGCTCCGCATCGTCACGAGCGACGAGACCGAGCTCGACGTGGGCGAGTACCTGATCGGGAGCCTCAACGAGAGGGGCTACCTGACTTGCTCGTTGCAGGAGGCGGCGAACACTTTCAAGGTGGACCTGGCGATCGTGGAGCGCGTCCTCGGCTACATCCAGAACATGGAGCCGGTCGGGATCGGGGCCCGCGATCTGCAGGAAGCGCTGCTGATCCAGCTGCGCCAACGTGGGCTCCAGAAGTCGATGCCCGCCGAGATCGTGCGCAACCACTTCGACGCCCTGAAGCAGCGCAAGTACACGGAGATCGCCAAGAAGCTCCACATCACCGTCGAAGAGGTGCAGGACCACGCGAACATCATCAAGGACCTCGATCCGAAGCCCGGCTTCGAGCTGATGACGGACGACGTGCGATACATCACGCCGGACCTCATCGTCGAACGGGTGGGCGACGACTACGTCGTGTTCCTCAACGACAAGAACATCCCGAGGCTGCGCGTCAGCAACGCCTACAAGAGGGAGCTCGACAAGGGCCGCTCGAACGGCAGCAAGGAGACCCGCGACTTCATCCTCGGGCGTCTCTCCTCGGCGCGCTGGCTGATCCAAACGATCGAGCAGCGGCGGAAGACGATGGTCAAGGTGATGGAGTGCATCGTGGACGAGCAGCGCGAGTTCTTCGAGAAGGGGCCGGCACACCTTCGGCCCTTGACCCTCCAGCAGGTCGCAAGTAGAATCGGGATGCACGAAAGTACGGTAAGTCGCGTCACGACAAACAAGTACGTGCAGACGCCTCGTGGTGTGTTCGAGCTCAAGTACTTCTTCTCCTCCAGCCTCGACACCGAGGATGGGGAGGAGGTCTCCGCGAAAGCCGCGAAGACGCGGATCCAGGAGATCATCGGCAAGGAGGATGCGAGGCGGCCACTCTCGGACCAGAAGATCGCCGACATCCTGAAGAAGGATGGGTTGATCATCGCCCGGCGCACGGTGGCCAAGTATCGCGAGCAGCTCAATGTTCTGCCTGCTCGCCTGCGCAAGCAGTACAGCTGAGGTTACGTTGTCGAAGCCCGGAGTCCGCCGGCGTGCTTTGGTGGGCTCCTTGGGGACCGTTTTCGAGGTCAGACCTTGCTTCAAAACAGAGTTCGAGGACAGTACGTAATCAAGCCAGCCGGGGATCTCGTGTCTCCGGCTGTTTCGTTTTCATCCGGAATCTCCGCATGCAGCCATCAACCCATCCTCTCCCCGGGTGGGTCGCAAAGGAGCGTTGCCATGCAAGTCTCGATCACGGGTCGGCACTATGAGGTCACTCCTGCGCTGCGCACGTATCTCGACGCGCGGATCAGCCGACTGCATCGCTTCGTCGACAACATCCACTCGGCGCACGTCACCTTGAGCGCCGAGAAACACCGGCACTGTGCGGAGATCGTGCTGCGGATGGATGGCAAGGAGTTCACGGGCAAAGATGTTTCGGAAGACATGTACTCGGCCCTGGATCGGGTCTCGGACAAGCTCGAGAAGCAGCTGCGACGCTTCAAGGATCGCAAGACCACGGCGCGCAAGAGCGGCCCGTCGCGTGAAGACAAGAACAACGGGGTATCCTTGAGCGGGACGCTTCGAGTGCTGCGTGCCGGCACGGTCGGACAGGGGCCGGAGGAGCACGAATTGGTCCAGGCCGGCGACTACCCGATCGAGGTCATGACCGTGGACGAGGCCATCCTCAAGCTCGAGCAGGTGGACGAGGACTTCGTCGTGTTCTCCAACCGTTCCACGGAGCTCATCCACATCGTCTACAAGACGGCCGACGGCAACTACGGCGTCCTCAATCTGCACGCCACCCACTGAGCGGCCGGGCGGCCGGCACGCCACGCGTGCGCGGGGGGCACGGCTCCAGACGGCCGGCCACTCCCGACCCCGTGCTGGCGACCACCCGGCGCCATTGCTAGAATGACGCCGGCACCGGGGCTGGAGGTCTGTCGTGCGTGAGCTGGCCGTGCACACGTTCTTCGAGAACAAGCGCCACACCTACAAGTTGAAGCTCCTCACCGACAGCCCGCATTCCGCGCACACCATCACGGTGCGCGAGGTCAACCGGCCCGGACTCTGCCTGGCCGGACACACGCGCAACTTCCTGCACGACCGCATCCAGATCCTGGGAGAAACCGAGATCAGCTTCCTGGAAACGATGTCACCCGCGGCGCAGGAGGCCGCTCTCGATCGCCTCTTCCAGTTCCCGCTGAACTGCATCATCATCACGAAGGATCTCGAGGCACCGCAGCACTTGCTCAACAGGTCGAACGAACGCATGGTCCCGGTGCTCCGCACACCTCTCTCGACGACGCCTTTCCTGCACTCGCTCACCGATTACCTGACGACCTACTTCGCGCCGCGCGACACGTTGCACGCCTCGCTCGCCGACGTGTACGGTGTGGGGCTCCTGTTCGTGGGAAGGAGCGGCATCGGCAAGAGCGAAATCGTCCTGGATCTCATCGAGAGGGGGCACCGCCTGGTGGCCGACGACGTCGTCGAGCTGGTGCGGAAGGGCGAGGACGTCGTGATCGGAACCGGACGCAAGCTGCTCGAGCACAACATGGAGATCCGCGGCATCGGCGTCGTCGACGTGCGTGAGATCTTCGGCATCCGGGCCATCCGCATGCAGAAGCGCATCGAGGTGGTCGTGCGCCTCGAGGAGTGGGAGGCGGACAAGGACTACGACCGGCACGGGCTCGAGCGCATGACGACCGAGATCCTGGGGGTTCCGATCCCGACCGTGGTGATTCCGATTTTCCCCGGGAAGAACATCACGGTGCTGGCCGAGGTCGTGGCCCTCGATCACATGCTGCGCACGTACGGGTACAACGCGCCCGAGAATCTGCAGCAGCGGATCCTCCAGGACGCCAAGCTGCGCGCCCACCTCGAGGAGTATCTGACGGGCGATGAAGAATGAGCCGCTGCCCGGTGAACCGGGTTCGCTTGCCGGGGTGATCGTCACCCACGCTGGTTTGGCAACGGCGTTGCGCGATGCCACGGCGCGTGTCGCGGGCGACGTGGCCAGGCTGGAAACCATCTCGAACGAAGGGCTGTCGCCGCAGGAGGTGGGGGCCCGGGTCCGCGACACCGTCGACTCCATGGGGGCCGGCGGCTGCATCGTCTTCGTGGACTTCCGCGGCGGCAGCTGTGCCACGTCCTGCGTCGGCGCGCTGCGGGAGCACCAGAACGTGCGGGTGCTCACCGGCGTCAATCTGCCGATGCTCATCGACTTCGTGCTGCGTCGTGGCGATCACGACATCGACTCCATGGTCGACCGCCTCGTGCGGCGCGGCCGCGACGCCGTGCAGGTGCTGAAAGGATCCGCCCCGTGAGCCCGACCCTCGTGCGCATCGATGATCGCCTGCTGCACGGGCAGGTGCTGCTCGGCTGGGCGTCGAGCTTCCGACCCGAGCGCATCGTGCTGGCGAGCGACGAGGTCGCGGCCGATCCGGAGCGTCGTGCCCTGTACGCTTCGCTCGCCGAAGGCGACTACGAGATCTGCATCCACACACTGGCCGAGGCCGCGGAGGACCTCGGCGCCGCCCACGCACGCACCCTGATGGTGCTCGGATCCACGGCGGACGCACGCCGGCTCCTCGAGCACGGCGCGCGGCTCGAGGGGATCCACATCGGCGGGCTGCACCACGCCGAGGGCAAGAAACGTCTCCTCGACAACGTGTTCCTCTCCGAGCAGGATGCGAGCGACCTGCAACAGCTTCTCGACCAGGGCGTCGAGCTCGAGGCACGCGACCTCCCGGGCTCGCGTGGGGTCCGCATCGACCGGGCCGCGCTCGAACGCCTGTGGTCGTGAATCCACCGAACCTGGCACCGGAGATCCGATGGGCGCCGTCGAGCTGATCCTCGCCGTTCACAACCACCAACCGGTGGGCAACTTCGATCACGTGGTCGAGGATGCCTTCCAGCGGGCCTACGGGCCGTTTCTCGAGGTTCTGGGGCGTCATGGCGCGATCCGCGCCTGCCTGCATCAGCCCGGCATCCTCTGGGAGTGGGTCGAGAAGCACCACCCCGAGTACATCGACCGCGTGCAGGAAATGATCGGCAGAGGGCAGCTGGAGATCCTCTCGGGCGGCTACTACGAGCCGATCCTGCCGGTGATTCCCGAGCGCGATCGCCAGGGGCAGATCGCCAAGCTGAACCGATACCTCGAGGAGCGTTTCGGGGTGACGCCGCGCGGCGCGTGGCTGGCCAGGTACGTGCGATCCGTCCCGTCGGACGC
>JBHHXQ010000203.1:0-6679 GCA_046757105.1 Candidatus Krumholzibacteriia bacterium | reverse complement strand
TCCCCCTCATGGGGGCGGTGGACAGCCTGGTCGTCATGGGGACCTACCTGGGCATGGGCGGCGGTGAGGTCGTGCCGTCCGTCACCTCATGGGGGCTCGTGATCGTCGCCGTGTTGCTGCTCGGCACGGCGTGCGTGTTCATTCTGCGCCGGAGGCACGTCACGACATAGAAGCTCGGACCGTCTCTGCAACGCTACACGTGCGCGTGCACGAAGGCAGAAGAACCAGGCCCCGGAGTGCGGGATCGCCTCGCCTCCGGGGCCTGGCCTGCTGAGGGCGGGCAGTCGAACCGTGGCCACCCGCTGCGCCGCTTCATGGCAGGGACAGTCCGGGTCCTTGGCGGGCTGACAGCCCCGAGCCCGGCACGACTTGGGAATGCCCCCGCACAACGCGTTCGCCTCGCAGGACTCCCGCTTCGCGCTGCGGCCGCGCATCACCAGGCGCCTGTCCGCCTGGAGTTCCCCGACGCTCTCTGCCGGTATCCTCTTCCGGACCTCGGAGAACTGGAAACCGGCATCCGAACCGTCGTCCCGAACCGTGGTGGCCCACACATTGGGCTGCGCGGGGAGCCCGGTGACCTGGCGTGGAGTCCTGGAGGCCATGCACGAGCGCTCGATCCCGGCGGCTCGTCCGGCGAAGTGCGCGGGACGCGCGCTGGGAATCCGGGAGGGACTGGCCGGGAATTCGGGCGGCCCGTCGGCGGTTGCCATGTTCGCTGGGATCCTTGGCCGGTCTGCCGGAGCGCCGCCCGGTCTGTGACTCGAGAGTGGAGGTTCCGATGGCGGCCCCGCAGGCGCACTGCGACAGCCCCCACCCGCGGCCGGCGCCGAGCGCCGCGGGACGGGCGCTTCTTCCACCAAGCTTCCGAAGCCTCCTGGCCGGCGTTGCGGGGTGCCTGGCCGCGCTCGCGGCGACGACAGCCGCTGGCGCGGGGGACGACCCTCCTCCCGGCGTGAAGATGCTGCTGCCGCGCAACGGCATCCCGTCGATCTCCAACCCCGTCTTCGTGCCGGCGGCCGAGGCCGAGATTCCGGACGACGCCTGGGTTCTGGGGGTGGTGATCGGCGACGAGGCGCGCGCCTACAGCCTGAACCTGCTCAACCGTCATGAGATCGTGAACGACCGGGTCGACGGACGGCCCATCGCGGCCGTCTGGTGACCGCTCGCGAATACGGCCGTCGTGTACGACCGCGAGTACGATGGACGCACGCTGGAGTTCGAGACCTCGGGCGGACTGCTCAACGCCTCGCTCGTGATGCGCGACCGGCAGACAGACAGCTGGTGGTCGATCATCCGCGGGGACGCCATCGGCGGAATGATGCAGGGCGAAAAGCTCAAGGAACTCGCCGCGGGCGACAAGATGACGTGGGGCGAGTGGAGGCGACGCCACCCCGACACCCTGGTGCTGTCCGTGGATGGCCGCGAGCACGAGCGCCGCGATCCGTACGCGGGCTACTTCACATCGGACAAGACCTTCCGCGGCATGGAGATCCACGACCACCGCCTGAAGCCGAAGCAGCCGATCTTCAGCTTCCAGCACGACAGCGTGCCGTACGCGGCCGCCCACCACGAGTTCGCCAACGGCGGCGTCTTCGAGCTGCAAGGGGTCGATGCGGGTGCGCCGCAGATCTTCCTGTACCGCGAGAAGGGCGCCTCCGTGTTCGAATCGACGCGCTCGTACCTGGTGCCGCGCGGGATGCTCGAGGAACGCCAGGGCCGCTGGTGGTTCCGCAACGGCAGTTCGGACGACTGGGGCAACGCCCGGCGCATCGACGGCGAGGAAACCTTGAAGGCTCTGGCCGCGGTCGACGGCGTGCAGCCGCTTCCCGGCTTCGACACCTTCTGGTACAACTGGGTGTCCGTGCACGGCAACACGATCGTTCTGGATTGACGACCTGCCCGCCGCTCGCCACACGACCACCCGTCCGCCGGTGGCGTGGATGGCGCGGCCTGCATCTCGGGCTGCGTGTGGTCCGTTCGGATGGCTCGCATCGGACCCGGTCGAGCGGGCTGCCGCCAAGCGGTCACCCGGATTCCACCCGCATACCCGCATCCGGCGGCTTGCATTGTCGGGGCTCGACCCGATACAGTGCGGGAACTTCGATGCGTGTCCGTGACGTCAGAATCCGCCTCGCCGTTGCGATCGGCCTGCTCCACGGTGGCTCACTGGGGCCGGCAGGGGCTGCGGCATCCACGTTGGTGGTGCTCAACAAGGCCGAGGCCACCGCTTCCCTCATCGATCTCGGGTCCGGCGAAGAGGTCGCGCGCGTGCCGACGGGGAACGGCCCGCACGAGGTGGCCGTGGCGCCGGACGGGCGCACGGCCGTGGCCTCCAACTACGGCGTCCGCGGAGCGCCCGGCAACACGCTCACCGTCATCGACGTGCCGTCGGCCCGTGCCGTGAAGACGATCGACCTCGGCGAGTACACCCGGCCGCACGGCATCGCCTGGTTCACCGACGGACGCCGCGTCGCGGTCACCGCCGAGGGCAAGCGAGCGCTGCTCGTCGTCGACGTCGACAAGGGCGCGATCCTCTCGGCGATCGACACCGACCAGCGCGTCTCGCACATGGTGGCGCTCACGCCCGACGAGAAGCGTGCGTTCGTCGCGAACATCGGCTCCGGCTCGATGACCGCCATCGATCTCGAGAAAGGCGAGCGCATCGCGAACATCGAGACCGGCGACGGTGCCGAAGGCATCGCCGTCACGCCGGACGGCAAGCACGTCTGGGTCACGAACCGCGGCGTGGACACGGTCACCATCCTCGACACGAGGTCGCTCGAGATCGTCGAAACCCTGGAGTGCGGCTCCTTCCCCATCCGTGTCCGGGCGACGCCCGACGGGCGCTGGGTGCTCGTCACCAACGCGCGCTCGGGTGAGCTCGCCATCTTCGATGCAGTCAAGCTCCAGGAGCATCGCCGGATCACCATGCAGCTCGAAGCATCCGAGACGCGCGGGCGCCTCTTCGGCGACTCCTTCGACAAGAGCTCGGTGCCCATCGGTGTCCTGGTCGAGCCGGACGGCAAGCGCGCCTTCGTCGCGCACGCCAACGCCGACGTCGTCTCGGTCGTCGACCTCGAAAACTGGAAGATCAGCGGGTCGGTGCGGGGCGGCAAGGAACCCGACGGACTCGGTTTCTCGCGTCTCGATGTCGAGAAGACGGCCCGCTCGCGCCAACCGGCGGAATCCGAGGAGAATTCTCCATGAGCACGCAGCAGCTCTTCGCCGAGCACATCACGACCATCAGCGAACACACCGAGAAGGCTCTCGCGCTCGCGGCCGAGCTGGAGGCGGCGTACGACGGCATCGTCTTCCACTCCGGCACGCAGGACCTCTACCACGCCGACGATCACCCGATCCCGTTCCGGCCGGTGCCGCACTTCGCGCGTTTCGCACCCGTCGCGGGCCCCGAGCACCTGCTCGTCTTCCGGCCCGGATCGAAGCCGAAGCTTTTCCAGGTCGTGCCGCGCGATTTCTGGTACGAACCCGCCGCCGAGCCCGATCACCCGTACGCCGAGGTCCTCGACGTGGTGCAGGTGGCTTCACGCAAGGAAGCCGCAGAGCAGATGGGCGACGTCTCGCGCTGCGCCTACATCGGCAACAATCCGCGTGCTGCGGCCGCGCTGAAGATCCCGCTGCCCCACATCGAGCCGAAAACGCTTCTCGCGGCGCTCGACTGGTACCGGGCCTTCAAGACGCCCTACGAGGTGGAGTGCATCCGAGAGGCGGCGCGCGGTGCGGCGCGCGGACATCGGGTGGTGCGCGAAGGGTTCGCGACGAAGCTCACGGAGAGGCGGCTGCACGCGGCTTATCTCGAGGCCACGGGCCTTCTCGAGCTGGAGACGCCCTACTCCAACATCATTGCCTGGGACGACTGCTCGGCGACCCTGCACTACCAGACCAAGCGTGCGAGCAGGCCGGATCCGGGAGCCGTTCTCCTGATCGACGCCGGCAGCGCCCGGTGCGGATACGCCAGCGACATCACGCGCACGTACGCCAACGACGACACACATCCGGTGTTTCGCGAGGCGCTCGACCGCATGGACGACATGCAGCAGCAGCTCGTGACGAGCGTCGGCCCCGGGCGCTCGTACATCGATGTGCACGCTCGGGCGCATCGCGGCGTCGCCGAGATCCTCTGCGACCTCGGCGTCCTGAAGACCGACGCCGCGGATGCATTCGAGCGCAAGCTCACGCACCCGTTCTTCCCGCACGGCGTCGGCCACCACCTGGGCCTCCAGGTGCACGACGTGGGTGGGCAACAGGTCAATCCGCAGGGCGAGCGCCGTCCGCCGTCCGACGAACACCCGTTTCTCCGCACCACCCGCGAGCTGGACGTCGGCCACGTCGTGACCATCGAGCCCGGACTGTACTTCATCCCGATGCTCCTCGAGCAGCATCACTCCTCGGACCACGCCTCTGCGTTCGATTGGAAGCTCATCGACGCGCTCATCCCGTTCGGTGGCATCCGCGTCGAAGACGACGTCCTGGTGACGAGCGACGGCTTCGAAGACCTCACCCGCCCTCACGTCCCCGGGCACCGCGACAGCTGAAGGACGGCCGTCGGGAATGTCTCGAAGCCCGCTCCGGTCGTGCGACACGGCCTGTGGGTCACGAGAAAGGGCGGGACGTTTCCGACCTGCGTCCGTATCCTGGTCTGGCGGTGGCAGACACGTGACCAGCGCATCTGACCTGGCTCCTCTCACACCGTTTGGGTAGGTGAGACTCCATCTGTTCGACATGCGCCGCAACGGACTCGCCCTTCTCGTCGTGTTCGGGGCCACGCTGGCTGTCTTCGGCCCGGTCGTCCACCACGAGTTCCTGAACCTGGACGACGATCGGAACGTCTACGAGAACCCCGACCTGGATCCCGTGACCTTCTCCAGTGTCTCCCACGTCTGGCGCGCACCGTACTTCCACCTGTACATCCCCGTGACCCACACCGTCTGGGCCATCCTCGCATCCGTGGCGCATCTGGACCGTCCCGCGCCCGATGGCTGGAAGCTGAGCCCGGGCGTGTTCCACGCCGCGAACCTCGCCCTGCACCTGGTCAACTCCCTCCTCGTCTTCGCGATCCTGAAGCGTCTCGCGCGCCGTGTCGGAGCCGCCTGCGCGGGGAGCCTTCTGTTCGCGCTGCATCCGGTGCAGGTCGAGCCGGTCGCGTGGGTCACGGGCATGAAGGATCTCCTCGGCGGCTTCTGGGGCCTCGTGGCGATCTGGCAGTATCTCCGCTACGCTCGGACGGCGACGGCCGTCGCCCCGGGTGCGGACCGACGGTCAGCAGGGAGTGCCGGCCGCCCGACGCTCCACTATGCGATCGCCACCGTGGCCTTCACCCTCGGCCTGCTGTCCAAACCCACGACCGTCGTGGTCCCGCTCCTGCTCGGCTGGATGGCCGCCTGGCGCCGCGAACGTTCGCCGAGACAGATCCTCCGATCCCTCGGACCGTGGATCGCGCTGGGGGCGGCGTGCGTGATCCTGAACGCGATGGCACAGGTCGCGCCGAAGTCCGTCGCGCCGGTCTGGGCCCGTCCGTTCGTGGCGGCAGACGCGATCGCCTTCTATCTGCGGAAGCTCGCGCTGCCGCTCGAGCTGGCCGTCGACTACGGCCGCACACCCGAACGCGTTCTCCAGGAGAGCTGGGTCTACCTCACGCCACTCGTGCCCTTGGGGATTCTCGCCGCCGCCTGGCGGTGGAGGCTGCAGCGTCCGTGGATCGGCGGCTCCTCCGGGGTTTTCGTCGCCGGGATTCTGCCGGTCCTCGGCTTCGTGCCTTTCGGATATCAGGACGTGTCGACGGTTGCGGATCGTTATCTCTATCTGGCCATGCTCGGCCCTGCCATGGCGCTGTGCGGGCTCCTGGCGCGAAACTGGAGGAAATGGGTGGCGGTGGGATGCGTGGTCTACCTCGCATGCCTCGGGATCCGAAGCGCCGTCCTCCAGCGACATTGGAGGACGTCCTTCACGCTCCTCGAGCATGCGCTCGAGATCAATCCCCGCAGCCGTCTCGCGCGCTACAACCTCGGAATCGCCCATGCGACCGCGCAGCAGCCCGGACGGGCCGCAGCGCATTTCGCCGAGATCCTGCGCATGGATCCGGCCGATCCGTTGGCCCACAACGCGCTGGGAATGGCGCTGGCCGCGCTGGGTCGAACGGAGGAAGGCTGCGGGCACTACGCGAAGGCGATCGAGCTGGATCCGGAGTTGGTGGACGCGCACCTCAACCTGGCCCACTGTCTGGTGACGCAGGCCAGGCTCGACGAGGCCGCAGCCCGGTACCGCATGGTGCTCGGAATCAGTCCGCAGAACGTCCTGGCGCACTTCAATCTGGGGAACGTTCTGGCAGCCTCGGGCGAGCTGGACGCAGCCATCCGCCATCTCGCCGAGGCCGTGCGAATCGAACCCGGGTTCGAAGCGGCACGGCGCCATCTGACCCGAGCCGAGGCCGAGCGCCGCGCGCAGGGAGAGCCCTGAGGACATCGGGCCGTGCGTGCCCCACGACCCGGACACGGGAGCGCCGTCCAGGCGTGCACCATCCAGGGAGCACCGTCACCGGGAGCCGCGTCCAGGGAGCGCCGTCCAGGGAGCGCCGTCCAGGTCTAGGCCGAAGTTCCCGCCTGCCTGGACCTGTAACTCACTGAGAAGAGTACAGATAGGCGAGTTTCTCGTGTCGATATGT
>JBHHXQ010000202.1:0-6683 GCA_046757105.1 Candidatus Krumholzibacteriia bacterium | reverse complement strand
CGGGCCAGGACCTGCTCCGGATCGCCGGGGTCGATCGGAATGTTCTTGAGCGTCCGGTAGCGGTTGGCGAGTCGTGCCTGCACGATGATGTCTCCGATGAAGTAGATGTGCACGCCCGCGGCCACCAAGGCCCAAAACTCGCGCTCGTTGTAGAGCTGTCCGAGCCCCGGCACGAGGAACGAGCTGAACATCGCCAGCTTCGGGTTCTTGCGGCGCTGCCACTCGCGCTTTTCGGGCTCCCGGGCCGGTCGCCCGAACCAATCGCGGCGGGTGAACGCCTGCCGGGACCCGAGAGGCGCGTCTCGGGGGCCGCTGCGCAGCTGCGCCTCCGCCTCGAGCGGCGCCGACAGCAGTGTCGCGGAAAGCACCAGAGACAGCAGACGAGCTCGACGGATCCCACCACCGCTCAACCGCTTCTCCTGATGAGAATGGCGGGAATGTGTGGGAATCGAACCCACCTCGGATGGTATCAGCACCCGACAGAAGGGTTTGAAGCCCTCGAGGCCCACCAGGACCTATCCACTCCCGCGTCCAACCAGCTGCAGGCCGACTCTGATGGTAGGCAAACGTGGCCATCCGGGCAAGTCGCGCGCCCGCGGCCGCCTCACACCAGGCGTGCCATGGCCTCGATCTCCACCCTCGCCCCCGCCGGAAGCTCGGCCACCGCCACGGCACTGCGGGCCGGAGGCCGGCGCGGGAAGAACTCGGCGTAGATTCTGTTCACGGCCTGGAAATCATCCATCGACTTGAGGAACAGCGTCGTCTTGACCACGTCTTCGAGCGTGCCTCCGGCCGCCTGCACGACCGCCTTGAGGTTCCGGAGCGCCTGTCGGGCCTCGGCCTCGACGCCGCCGGGAACCAGTGCGCCGGTGCTCGGATCCATGCCGATCTGGCCCGCCGTGAACAGGAACGGCTCCACGAGAATGGCCTGGCTGTACGGCCCGATCGCCTGTGGCGCCTGCGTGGTCTGGATCACCCGTCCCATCGACGAACCTCCTTCGCACCGGTGATCGCGCAGTCTACCACGCCCGACCGCGCCCCCGAGCGGGCTGGTCCGAGACGCTGGCAGCTCGTCCCGGCGCGAACGGTCGAACGGTCTCGCCGGACGCTCCCTGGCCTCCAGCGCACCGCGGTCGCTCGGCACCCGCCCGACTCCCGCCGCCTGCCGGCGCCGACGGGCGGCTGACTCGCCAGGACCGTTCGCTCCGGGACGCCCGCCGCTGCGCTTCGCGCCCCCGTTGGCGGGATGACGACACCTGAGCCGCCCGGACCGGAGCGGCCGTGTCGGCAGGGCGCCGTGTCCGGAGCCCCGCCAGGCATCGCAGAACAGACGAGGTCCCCGCGCACACCGGCCTACTCGACGGTGACGGATTTTGCGAGGTTCCTCGGCCGGTCGACGTCGCAGCCGCGCAGCACCGCGATGTGGTAGGCAAGAAGCTGCAGCGGGATCACCGAGAGGATCGGCGTGAGCAGGCTCAGCGTCTCGGGGATCGAGATCGTGTGGTCGGCCTTCTTGGTGATCTCGGTATCGCCTTCGGTGGCGATGGCGATGATACGTCCCTTGCGCGCCTTCACCTCTTCGACGTTGCCGATGATCTTCTGATAGCCGCCGTCCCGCGTGCAGATGACGACCACCGGCATGTTCTCGTCGATGAGCGCGATGGGACCGTGCTTCATCTCGGCCGCCGGGTAGCCTTCGGCATGCACGTACGAGATCTCCTTGAGCTTGAGCGCGCCCTCCAGGGCCACCGGGAAGTTCGGTCCGCGCCCGAGGTAGAGGAAGTTGTTGTGATGGTGGTAGGCCCTGGCGATCTCCGTGATCTCGTGGTCCTGCGCCAGGATCTGCTCGATCTGCCCCGGCAGCGCCTCCATGGCCGTGATCAGCCGGCGGCCTTCCTGCCGCGACATGTTGCGCAGGCGTCCGAGCAGCAGCGTCAGAATCGCCAGCACCGTCGTCTGCGACGTGAACGCCTTCGTCGACGCGACACCGATCTCCGGGCCCGCGTGGATGTAGACGCCGCCGTCCGACTCGCGCGCGATGGTCGAGCCGACCACGTTGACGACGCCAAGCGTCGTGCCGCCCTTGCGCTTCGCCTCGCGCATGGCGGCCAGCGTGTCGATCGTCTCGCCCGACTGCGAGATCACGAAGGTGATCGTGCCTTCCTCGACGATCGGGTTGCGGAACTCGCTCGCGTACTCGACCTCCACCGGGATGCGAGCCACCTCTTCGATCATGTACTCGCCGAGCAGCGCCGCGTGCCACGAGGTTCCGCAGCCGATGATCACGAGGCGCTTGAGCTGGCGCAGCTCCTCGCGGCTCATGTTGAGCCCCCCGAGGTGCGCGTCACCGGCGTCCCACACGAGGCGGCCGCGGAAAGCGTTGCGGATCGTCTGGGGCTGCTCGAAGATCTCCTTGAGCATGAAGTGCTCGAAGCCGCCCTTCTCGATCATGTCGAGATCCCAGTCGATCTGCGTCGTCTCCTTGGCAAGCTCCGCCTCGCCGTCGTCGACGGTGGTGAAGATCGGGCCGTTCTCGGTCAGCGTCACCATCTCGTGGTCCTCGAGGTAGACCACCTGACGCGTGTGGCGCAGAATGGCGCTCACGTCGCTCGCCAGCAGATACTCGCCGTCGCCGACACCGACGATGAGCGGGCTGCCGTTGCGGGCCCCGACGATGCGGCGCGGCTCGTCCGCGTGCACCACGGCCAGGCCATAGGTTCCCTCCACCTTCTTGAGCGCAGAGCGCACCGCGGCTTCGAGATCGCCCTCGTAGAACTCCTCGATGAGGTGCGCCAGCACTTCGGTGTCGGTATCGGTCCCGAAGCTGTGGTTGCGGTTCTCGAGGTTCGTCTTGAGCGACGCGAAGTTCTCGATGATGCCGTTGTGGATGAGCGCGATCTTGCCGTGGCAATCGACGTGCGGGTGCGCGTTGGTCTCGGTCGGTTCACCGTGCGTCGCCCAGCGTGTGTGCGCGATGCCGAGCGTGCCCTCGAGTGGAACCTTCTGGATGTGCTCTTCGAGGCGGACGATCTTCCCGACGCGCTTCTCGACCTTGAGCTCGGAGTCGATGAGGGCCACGCCGGCGGAATCGTAGCCGCGGTACTCCAGGCGCTTCAGGCCTTCGATCAGGATGGGCAATGCCGGCTTGGCGCCGATGTATCCGATGATTCCACACATGCTGTCGACTCCTGGCCTGGTGGCGGGGTCTCAAGCACCCCGGACCCCGGAGAGGTTGCCGAGCCGCCGGAGCGCCCGGTCCACGAGCTCCTCGGCTGTCTTGCGTGTCGTACTCTCGGCGATTGCGCGAACGATGGGCTCGGTGTTGGAGCGCCGCAGGTGCACCCAGCCATCGGGAAGGGTCACCTTGACACCGTCCGAGCTGTCGACCGGACCGCCGAACTCGTTGCTTGCGATCTCGAGAAGTTCGGCGTCCGGAAGTGGGCGCGCCAGTGCAATGCTGCGTTTGACCATCCGGTAGCTCGGCAGGTCCGCGTAGAGGGCGGCGAGCGACCGCCCGGACTCCACAACGTGCTGCAAGATCAAGGCCATGCCCACGAGGGCGTCGCGCCCGGCGTGTAGGGAGGGGAGGATCACGCCGCCGTTCCCCTCGCCACCGATCACCGCCTCGACATCCAGCATCCGCGACACCACGTTCGCCTCGCCCACCGGCGTGCGGTGCAGGGGGACCTGGTGACGGCGGCAGACATCGTCCATGGCGCGCGTCGTGCTCAGGTTCACGACCACCGGTCCGGGTCGATGCCGCAGCAGGAAATCGGCGGCCAGGACCAGCGTGTACTCCTCGAAGATCGCCTCGCCGGTGTGGGTCACCACGCCGAGCCGATCGACGTCGGGGTCGGTGGCGAAGCCAATGTGCGCGCCCATTTCCCGCACCTTGCGGCAAAGATCCTGCAGGTGCGCCGGTGTCGGCTCCGGACGCCGACCGAAGCGCCCGGTCGGCTCACAGTGGATCTCCGTGACCTCCAGACCGAGCCGCCGCAGAAGGTCCGGCACCACCACGCCGCCGGCGCCGTTGGCGCAGTCAACGACCGCGTGCATCCTGCGCCCGGCGATGCGATCACGGTCCAGCCACGGCTGCTTGAGGATGCTGCGGATGTGGACCTCGGCGGCGGCGGAGTCCTCGGTGAGAACGCCCAGCTCGTTCCACGGCCGGTGCTTCGAGCGTCCCTCGCGTTCGATCGCCAGGACCGCCTCCCCCTCCTGGCGCGACAGGAACAGGCCGTCCTTGTTGAGGAGCTTGAGCGCGTTCCAGGGCTCCGGGTTGTGGCTCGCGGTCAGGATGACACCGCCCGAGGCGCCATGCGTCGTGACCATGATCTCGGTGGTGGGCGTCGTGGCGATCCCCAGATCGATCACGTCGTGCCCCGTGGACATCAGACCCGCGGCGACGGCCTGGCGCATCGTCGGCCCGGACACCCGCGAGTCGCGCCCGATGACGACCGCTCCCTCGGGGGCCCAGGTTCCGAATGCCGAGGCCATGCGGCAGACCACCTCGGCATTCAAGCCCGCCCCCACGATCCCCCGGATGCCGGAGATGCTCGCCATCAGGAAGTCGCGTTGGGATTGCATGCGCGCCTCTCTCGCGAGCGCGGACGGCGGTTCGCCGAGGGGAAGCCCGGTTGGAGCTGGTGCGCGGGATCGAACCGCGGACCTACGCATTACGAGTGCGTTGCTCTACCAGCTGAGCTACACCAGCTCCAAACACGTGTGTGGCCGAATACGCGCGGTTAGGGCATTCACGCAAGTCTGGTGCGAAGGGGCAGAATCGAACTGCCGACACACGGATTTTCAGTCCGTTGCTCTACCAACTGAGCTACCTTCGCATCTGGGGCGGTGAGTATAGGAGCGGGGCGGGGGCCTGTCAACGCCCCGCGCCGTCTCAGGCGGCGCCCTGGCCCTCCTCGCCGGTCGGGCCCGCGGCCGGGCCGGCCACCGCCCCGAGGCCATCCACGGCCGGGTCGCCGGTCATGCCCGCGGTGCGTCGGTCTACCTTGAAGACGCTTCCAGGATGCCCCTTGGCGTACTTCTTCATCTCGGCCGCGCGGTTCGAAACCTGCATCGGATCGGTCAACGTCGTGCTGGCGTGGGTGACCACGCCGATCGACACGCTCATGATCGGGAAGCGCACGCGCAGTCCCTGCCGGCTGATGCTCTCGATGTAGCCGCGGCGCGCATGCTCCTCGCTGTAGAATTCCGGGATGCATGCATCGAAGCGCCGGATCACCTCCGTGCAGCACTTCTCGTACGAGTCGAGATCCACGAGGAAGAGGAAGTCGTCACCGCCGATGTGTCCCACGAAGGAGGTTTGTGCGCAGTCCTGCACCGAGCTCACGAGGATCTCGGCGAGACGTTTGATGATCTGATCGCCGGCCTCGAAGCCGTACTCGTCGTTGTAGGCCTTGAAGTGATCGAGATCCGCATAGCAGGCCGCGAACCCGCCATCGGCTGCGATGGCCGCCTCGATCTTCTTCGAGATGACGTTGTTGCCCGGCAGCCCGGTGAGCGGGTTGGCGCTCATCGTCTCGAGCGTGCGCCGCAGGATCATCTGGATGCGCGCGAGTAGCTCCTCGAACTCGAACGGTTTGACGACGTAGTCGTCGGCGCCTTCCTGGATGCCGCTCACCTTGTCGGTCGTGTCACCCTTCGCGGTCAACATGATGACGGGGATGCGCGACCAGGCGTTGCGCTTGCGGATCTCGCGGCAGGTCGCGAACCCGTCCATCTTGGGCATCATCACGTCGAGCAGGACGAGATCCGGGTGATGGGTGTCGAGCTTCTCCAACGCCTCGAGGCCGTTGCTGGCCAGCACGCAGTCGAACCCCTTCTTCTGCAAACGGAAGCGCAGGATTCGCGCGATGTCCTGGTCGTCGTCGACGATGAGAATGCTGGTCATGACCCCTCCCCCACCGGCGTGGCCGGAGCCTCGCGCGGCGCCGGCTCGAGGAGCTCACGCACACGGAACATCAGGAGGCCCAGGTCGTACGGCTTCCACATCGTGGCGTCCGCTCGGGACCAGGTGGCGAGGAACTCCTGGCGTGCCCCCGACGAAACACGGCGCGCCGTGAGCATCAGGATGCGGAAGGCAGGCAGCCGGCCGCTCTGCATGTCGTCCTTGAGAAGGCGTGAAACCTCGTAGCCGTTGAGTCCGGGAAGCATCACGTCCAGAACGGCGAGATCGGGCGGCTGCTGCCGCGCCCGCGCCAGTGCGGCCCTGCCGTCCGTCTCCACCTCGACCTCGAAGCCCTGGCGCTCGAAGGCGTAGCGCAAGGTCTCCAGGATGTCGGGGTCGTCATCCACGACGAGGATCCGAACCATGACTCACCCCCCGGCTCCCGGGCACAGCAGGCAGAGGTCGCCGGCAGCGCACGACGGCCTGCAACAGCAGCTGATCCGCCCAGGTCCCCCGCGCGGCCTGGCGCACCTGCACGTGCACCCGGTCCCGGCCACCCGTGGCGTGCAGAGCTGCGGCCAGCGCGGGCACGAACCGGCGCACCGGTGCGTCGGCCCACGCCACCCACGTCGTGTCCGAGAGCGGCACGACGCGGCAGCGTGCATCCAGCAGACGTTCTCGGAGCGCCGCCGCGATCGCCCCGCCGCCGGGGAGATCCGGTGTCGACAGGCGCAGCACCGCGAAGCTCTGCGGCGCCAGGGCCAGGCGCTCCCGC
>JBHHXQ010000201.1:0-6738 GCA_046757105.1 Candidatus Krumholzibacteriia bacterium | reverse complement strand
ACACCCGCGGCGACGGCCGCGTAGTACTCGACGTGCCCGAAGAACAGCTGCATGCTGCCGGCGGTTCCGAGGAGTGCGGCCAGGAAGAAGCGTCCGCCGCGGTCGTGCGTCAGGTGCGCGCACAGGCGCAGCAGGGCGTAGACACCCACGACGCCCCACAGCACCGCCAGGGCGGCGAAGGTCGTCTCGGGATCGACGCCCCAACGATGCTCGGCGAGGCGCACGAGGCTCGAGGTGCTCTGCACGAGAACCGGCGCGTGGGTGACCGTTTCCGAGAAGCCGCGGTCCCGGATGAGCAGGTAGCCGTCGCCGAAGAAGTGCGTGCGCTCGCGGAGCAGCCAGAAGGGGAGGGCGCTCGCCAGGGCCGACAGCAGTGCGCCGCGGCGAGCCGGAAACGGCGCGCCACGCGCCGCGTGGCTGCTGCGCGCCGCGCTGGCGCCGAGCACGACGGCGACGGCCGACCACGCGAGCGCCGCCGCCGGGGGCCAGACGGCCAGATGCGACAGGCCCCAGAAGGACCCGGGCAGGGCGAACGCGGCCAGGAGATGCAGGGCCACCAACCCCAGGATCGCCACCTGGAGAACGCGGTCACGGGAGTTCATGCACACCTCTCGCGGGAGAATGCCCGTCCGGGCCACGTCGCCATGGCGCGCCCCGACCCTTGCCGGCTCGCGGCGGGCACTTCGAGTCGGCGAAGCGCGTGCGAGGTTTCCCGCAAAGCGACTCGTCCAACCGGATTTGCCGGGTTCGGCATGCGGGTCCTCTCGGTCGACCTCGTCGACATCGACGACGACGCAGGCGATCTGCCCCATGCGGCGCTCCCGGTCGAATCCGAGCCGGTGCGGCTGCGCGGTCCTGGGGGCCGTCAGGCGGCTGCCACGAATTGCCACGTGGAGGACCAGGCTCTAGGATCGCAGTGTGCACCACCAGAGTCGTGTGGGCGAGCACCGGCTGGCTGCGAAGAGCCTGATCGGGGTCGGTTCTCTTCGCGGAGAGGCGTTTCGTCGCTGGGACGCGCTTCGACGGCTTCCACACGCCGATGGCCGGCCGATGTTCCACGCAGACCCACTTCCGGGAACCTTCGAACGGGAAGGATTCGATGCAGTGTCCGACATGCTCGGCTCCGGTGACCTCGGAGCAGCGTTTCTGCCAGGACTGCGGGACCCTCCTCGAGGAGATGCGGCTCGCGAACGAGGAGACCTTGCTGACCGGGACCACCCCGAACCGGCCGGCTCCAGCATCGCGGTCGCAGATCAGCTCGTCCTCGAGCGCGTCTTGGTTGTCGGCGGCGGGCTCGGTGAACGGTGGCTTCGCCTCCGGCACGATGTTGCTCGGACGTTATCGCATCGTGGGGCTTCTCGGCACGGGTGGGATGGGCGAGGTGTACCGCGCCGACGATCTCACGCTCGGTCAGGCGGTGGCGCTCAAGTTCCTGCCGCTCGAGCTGGTCAGCGACCCGGATCGCCTGGCGCGCTTCCACGGCGAAGTGCGCATTGCGCGCCAGGTGTCGCACCCGAACGTCTGCCGCGTCCACGACATCGGAGATCTCGGGGGGCGCCCGTTCCTGTCCATGGAGCTGGTGGACGGCGAGGACCTCGCCTCGCTTCTGCGGCGCATCGGACGCCTGCCGAGGGACAAGGCCACCGAGCTCGGGCGTCAGATCTGTGCCGGCCTCGCTGCCGCACACAACGCGGGCGTGCTGCACCGCGATCTCAAGCCGGGCAACATCATGATCGACGCGAACGGGAAGGTCCGCCTGACCGACTTCGGTCTCGCGGTGCTGGCGGAGCACGCGGACAGGGGCGAGGGGCGCGCCGGGACGCCCGCCTACATGTCGCCGGAGCAGCTCCAAGGCCGCGAGGTGACGACCCAGAGCGACATCTACGCGCTCGGCCTCGTCCTCTACGAGATGCTGACCGGCAAACGCCCCTACAAAGCCGACACGCTGGCCGAGCTCTCGGAGCGCCGGTCTCAGGCGCCGGCGAGCCCGTCCAGCCTCGTCGAGGGCATCGATCCGGCTCTCGAGCGCGCGATTCTGCGCTGTCTCGAGACGGATCCAGCCCGCCGGCCCCAGTCGGCCATCGCGGTGGCGGCTTCACTCCTGGGTGGCGACCCACTGGCCGCGGCGCTCGAAGCCGGCGAGACACCGTCGCCCGAGATGGTGGCGGCAGCAGGCGAGCAGGGCACGCTGCGCACCCTGGTGGCCTGGGGTCTGCTGTCCCTGGTGGGCGTGATGCTCGCCGCGCTGGTCGCGGTCTCCTCGCGCTACTACCTGGTCAATCACGTTCCCATGCCGAAGCCGCCCGCCGTTCTCGAGGATCGCGCCATGGACATCGTTCGGACGCTGGGGTACACGGATGCGCCCGCGGACCGCGAAACGGGCTTCACGATCGACAGCGCGTACATCGATCACGTGACGCGCCACGACTCCACGCTGTCACGCTGGGAGACGCTCCGGCGCGGAGAGCCACCGGCCGTTCTGTTCTGGTACCGGCAGAGCCCGCAGCACATGAGAGTTCTGGAACGCTTCGCGAGCTTCAGCGTCACCTACGGGAATCCTCCACCGCTGCTCCCGGGAATGGTCCGGCTTCTCCTCGATCCCAGCGGCCGCCTGGTCCACTTCCACGCCGTCCCCGAGCACACCGACTCCTCGCGCGTCGCCAGCGAGCCGATCCCGGCGTCGGTCCTGTTCGAGCGCGCCGGGCTCGACCTCGAGCGCTTCGAATCCGCGCGGCCCGTCCGGGTGCCGCCGGTTTTCTGCGACGCCCGCATGGCGTGGAAGGGCACCTACGCGGGCCAGCCGGATTCGATTGGTGTCGAGATGGGGTTCCACCGCGGCCGGCCGGTGAGCTTCGAGATCGTCGGGCCGTGGACGCTGACGACGCCGATGCGCCCCGCGGAGGACGGCCGGGTGGAGAAGGTCGCCGCCTTCATCACGGCCCTGTTGATCCTCGCCCTTCTGTTGGGAAGTGCGTTGCAGGCGCGCGAACACCTGCGCCACGGGCGTGGCGATCGCGCCGGCGCCACGCGTCTGGCCGCCTTCATCTTCGGCCTGTACTTCATCGTCTGGGTGTTCACGGCCAACCACGCCTCGTCTCTGACACGAGAGTTCAGCCAGTTCATTCCGGCGCTCGCTTTCATGGTGTTCATTTCGAGTCTGTTCTGGGTGATCTACATCGCGCTCGAGCCCTACATGCGCCGGCAGTGGCCGCATCTCATCATCTCGTGGACTCGCCTGCTGAGCGGACGTTTCAGGGACCCGCTCGTCGGCCGCGACCTTCTGGTCGGCGTGCTCTTCGGCGCCGTCTTCACGCTCTGGGATTCGCTCGAGCATTTCGTTCCGGGCTGGCTCGGCCTCGCACCGCGGGTTCCCGAGCGCACCTCCATGATGAGTCTTTTCGGCGTCCTTCCCGCCACCGTGCGCGCGCTTGCGGTGCTCGCGGGGACCATGTTCGGGCCGCTGGCGCTGGTCTTCCTGCTGCTCGGGTTGAGGCGGCTTCTGCGCCAGAAGTGGCTGGCCGTGGCGGTGATCGTCGCGATCTTCGGATTCACGTCCGGAAGCCTGGGAGGTGGCGGCGGGGCCCACGCGCATCTGTCGATTCCGCTCGCCCTGCTGCAGATGGGCGCTTGGATGTACGTGGTCCTTCGCTTCGGTCTCCTCGCCGTCATCGCGCTCGGCTTCATCTCGAGCCTGCTCGACGGCTCCCCGATCACCTCGGACCTCTCGCTCTGGTACGCGGGAGGTGGGGCGGTGGCTGTGGTCGTGACGCTGGCGTTGGCCCTCTTCGGTTTCAGCAACGCGCTCGGGGGCCGGCGGATGGCCGGACGGATCCCGATGCAGGATTGACCTCGCGCGCACCCGTTCGCGTTTCGACGCGCAGCCGCGCGGACGCCGGATGCCCCGCGACGCGGCGGCTTCCGGCAGCGGCCGGGACGCGCCGATCTGGAATCCGGTGGGGGGAAGCTTCAGCCACGGCGATCCTCGCAGAGAACAGGAGCCCGAGGGTGACCGTCCTTGGTGCGAACCTGATGGCTGCACTCCGTCGTGTGGTTCCTCCGGGGCGGCCAGGGATCGAGGAGAGGCCAGGATCCCGGACAAGATGCGCCAAAGCAACCCGTGTCGCATCGTGAGCGTCGTGAGCGGGCGAGTTCTTGAGTCGCACGGCGGCGGCGGAGTAGCATCAAGCGTAGACGTGCCCCGCGCGAGCACGCGGGACACGATCGTCAGGGATGATTTCGAAGTCAGTGGCTGGCGAGCGTTCGCATCCACTCCCATCCGCATGCGGCCGGTTCGTTGCCCTCGAGTTCCTTTCCAGATCGGGCTCTCGCCACGAGACCCGCACCAGGAGGTCCCTGCGGTGAACGGCAAGACGATCCTGATTGTCGAAGACGATCGGGATCTTCTGGTGGTTCTCAGCACGCGGCTGAAGGCGCACGGCTACCGGGTGGTCGTGGCGCTCGATGCGATCACAGCCATGAGCATTGCGGTCAAGTCGGATCCGGACCTCGTCATCCTGGACATGGCGTTGCCGGGTGGGAATGGCTTCACGCTGCTCCAACGCATCCGGTCGAACCTGAGCCTGACGACGACTCCCGTGATCGTGCTGACGGCGCAGGGGGACGAGTTCAGGGAACGGGTTCTCGAGGCGGGCGCCGACGCCTTCTTCCCAAAACCCGCGGACAACGACCTGCTCCTCGCCGCGATCTCCTCCTTCACGTGCAAGACAGGCTGAGGTCCGGCGCGTCGCGTGCGGCTCTTGGCGCCGGCGGGTCGGTCCGCTGGCGAGGCGCCTGGCCTCCGTGTGAGGCCGCCCGCGGCCCCGGAGAGGTCCGCGACAGGCGGGATTCGCGCTCCGGACGAGCCCCCCGAGGTCCGCCCCCAAGCTGGTTGACAGGCCCCGGAAACCGATGCTAGACATGCACACGAGGTAAGATACGGGGATGTAGCTCAGTTGGGAGAGCACCACGTTCGCAACGTGGGGGCCGAGGGTTCGAGTCCCTTCATCTCCACCACCATACTCTGCGGGTCGTCGCGCCGGAGTGGCCGCGGCGGATCCGCGACGAAGGGCTGGAATCAGGTCCCACGCAACAGAAGATCCCGAACCCCGTCAGGACCGGAAGGTAGCAGCGGTAAGGGACTGCTTCTGTGTGCGCTGGTCAACCTGATTCTGGCTTTTTAGGGCCCGTTCCATGCGCCGAGCAGTCCGCCGCTGGAGGAGGGACCGATGACCTACTTTGCCATGGCGCGCCGCTTCCGCCCGCAATCCTTCTCCGAGGTGGCGGCCCAATCGCACATCACCGAGACGCTGCAGCGCGCCCTCGAGAACGATCGCGTCACCTCGGCCTACCTCTTCGCCGGACCGCGAGGGTCCGGCAAGACCACCGTCGCCCGGCTGCTCGCCAAGGCGGTCAACTGCGACGCGCGCAGCAAGGGCGAGCCGTGCACCACTTGCGGGTCGTGCACGACGATCGCCGCAGGCCGCAGCCTCGACGTGCTGGAGATCGACGGCGCATCGAACAACAGCGTCGACGACGTGCGCGAGCTGCGCGAGAACGTGCGATACGCCGCATCCGCCCCGGGGAAGCGCAAGGTCTACATCATCGACGAGGTGCACATGCTCTCGACCGGCGCGTTCAACGCGCTCTTGAAGACGCTGGAGGAGCCGCCGGCGCACGTGCTCTTCGTGTTCGCCACCACGGAACCGCGCAAGGTGCCGCAAACCATTCTCTCGCGCTGCCAGCGCTTCGACTTCCGGCGCCTGCAGACGGAGGAGATCCGGGAGCGCCTGCAGCTCGTGCGCAAGAAGGAGAAGGTGGACATCGACGACGCGGCGCTCTTCTTGATCGCCAAGCGTGCCGACGGCAGCCTGCGTGACGGCCTCAGCCTGCTGGACCAGGTGATCTCGAGTACGGACGGACGCGTCGGCGAGGAGACGGTCGCCGAGGTGCTGGGGCTGGTCCGCGAGGAGACCTACCTCGACCTCACCGAGGCGATCCTGGACCGGGACACCGTGCGGGCTCTCGAGCTGCTGCACGCCTCGCTGCGTGCGGGCGCCGATCCCAGTGGCTTCGCGCTGGGTCTCGTCGAGCACCTGCGCAACCTGTTGCTGCTTTCCGTGGACGAGTCGTTGCGCGGCAGCGTGCAGCTGGGTGATGCGCACATGAAGCGCGCCGAAGAGCTGGCGCAGCGGTTCCGAACCGAGGATCTCCTGCATTTGCTCAACCGCACGGCCGCGGTCTACGAGGACACGCGCAGCCTGAGCAGCCCGGCCGTCGTTCTCGAGGCGGCCATGGTGGAGCTGCCGCGCTTCGAGTCGCGCGTCGTCCTCAGCGAGGTTCTCGAGCGTCTGGAGCGCGGGTCCGGTGGCGGGACGGATTCGGGCTCGCGGAGCGCGCCGCGGCGCGGCTCGACGGGGCGAGGCGGGAAGGCCCCGAAGAGGACCTCGTCGAGAGGGGCGGCGCCGGAGCGCGCACCGGGCGCCGGGCTCGATCTGTCGACTCCGGTCGCGGGCCGGGGCACCTCCGCCGGCGGTGCAGACCCGGCGAGCGCATCCGGACCGGGGATCGGCGCGCCGGTCGCGGCGGGAGGGCCTCCGATGCTGCCCGGCTCCGTCCGGGCGCCGACGCCTGCGGGCGCTCCCCCGGACGTGGTGGCGCAGGCGGGATGCGCCGGCGCGACGGCGGTGGTCGCCGGTCCGCTCGACCTCGAGACGATTCGGGCGCGCTGGAGCGATTTCA
>JBHHXQ010000200.1:0-6777 GCA_046757105.1 Candidatus Krumholzibacteriia bacterium | reverse complement strand
GGAACACCTCGTGCGCGTGGGTGCAGGTCGGCACCTTGTCCTGCGCGGCGTCGTGGTCCACCGTCAGGTAGAAGATGCCCAGCACGATGTCCTGCGACGGCGACATGATCGGCCCCCCGTGCGCGGGCGAGAAGATGTTGTTCGTCGCCAGCATGAGCGTCGTCGCCTCGACCTGCGCCTCATAGGAAAGGGGCAGGTGGACGGCCATCTGGTCGCCGTCGAAGTCGGCGTTGAACCCGGTGCAGACGAGCGGGTGCAGGCGGATCGCGTTGCCCTCGATGAGGGTGGGTTCGAAGGCCTGGATGCCCATCCGGTGGAGCGTCGGCGCACGGTTGAGCATCACGGCATGCTGCTGCGTCTCTCCAACGAGGGAACGAAGGCACGCCATTTCGAGTTCTACGGCAGCGCCGAGCCCGACTCGGCGCTGCGGCCGCGCGTGCGCATCATCTACGGCATGCCTGCGGACTTCGAGGGGGACGAGCCGTGAGAAACATCTTCCGCATGCCGCTCGGGGCGATTGGCGCCGGCCTGCTCGTGGTGTGCGCCGCCGTCCGTCCGGCCGCGGGGCAGGAGTCGTTCTTCGCCCTGGAGTTCCTCGGTGTCAGCGAGGAGACCGGTGATGCTCGCGCACGCGGGCTTGGTGTCCTGGGTGTGGCGCTCGACGACCACCGCACCTCGATCTCGCTCAACCCGGCCTCGATCGGCGGTCTGGATGACATGACCTTGTCGGCCATGGGGGTCTCGGGCGTGCGCACCTCGCGCGACGCGTCCCTGGAGGACGAGGCGGGGCTGGCACGTTTCCCGCACGAGCGGGTCTCGTTGCCGATGTTCGGCAAGGTGGTGTTCACGACCGGCTTCGTGGGGCTGCGCAACTTCCACGCTGACTTCGCGCTCCGGGAGGGGGAGATCGACGGGTTGAAGTACGAGCAGCGCTTCGAACGCGACGGCACGCTGTACACGGTTCCCTTCGGATTCGCCGGCTCGTTCGGTTCGCGCGTGCGCGCCGGCATCACGCTCGACGTCCTTCTCGGCACCGTGGACGAAGCGTGGATCACCGACGGCGATTCGATCGTCGGGTTGAAGTCGCGACGGCGGGACCGGATGAGCGGGCGCACCGTGACACTCGGTCTGGTGGTGCACGCGACCCCCTGGCTGCGGCTCGGCGGCACCTGGAGCCCGGAGTTCACCGTCGATCGCAGCAGGCAGACCACGCTCGAGAGCGTCCGTTTCGGCTCCGGCTCGGCACCGATTCGCAACACCAGCGTCAAGAAAGACATTCGCCTGCCGCAGGTCCTGCGGGGCGGCGCCACGCTGCAGCTCGGCGAGCGCTGGCTTCTCACGTCCGACTATCTGTGGCGTGAGTGGGACGCCTACACGGGGGACCTCTACGGCGCCGAGGCGATCGGCAACGAGACTCGTTTCGGCGGCGGTCTGGAGTGGAGGAGACGCCGGCTCGCGTACCGGATCGGCGCGAGTCGCACCACCTGGCCGCAGCGCGTCGGTGGGGCCGAGCTGCACGAGAGCGTCCTGCACCTGGGGCTGGGGATCGACCTCACCGCCGACCGCGGTCGGCTCGACTTCGCCCTCGAGCACGCGTGGATCGGCAGGGTCGACTCCAACGGCAGGGAAGAGCGCACCTGGCGCTTCGTCGTCAGCGTCTCCGGCCAGGAGATCTGGAAGCGCAAGTCCCCGCGCGGACGCTAGTTGCGGCCTGGGCCCGGGCGCTGCGCCGGCTTTCGGCTGCGTGCCATCTGCCTTATACTCGTTGGTGTCACATGAGCGATGCTCCGGGGTTTTCGGCCCCGGACTCTCAACCTGGAGACGAAACGGAATGCATTCGAAACGATCTGGAGCCCCTGTTCTCTGGGGCGGAGTCCTGTTCGTGACCCTGCTTCTCCTGCTGCAGCCCGCGGTGCGGGGGGCGGGGTCCGGTGGCGACGAGCTGCGTGACGAGCTCGAAGGCAAGACGCCCAAGGAGCGCGTCGCGCACCTCAGGACGATGGTCGATGATGGCGAGGGTTCCAGGGACGTCTACTTCCACCTCGGGAATGCGTACTACGAATCGGGGAACCCGGCCGAGGCCGCGAAGGCGTTCCAGAAGGCGGTCGAACTCGATGGGGAGTTCTTCAAGGCCATGGTGAACCTGGCGCTCATGTACGACGAGCAGCAGAGGTACCCGAAGGCCATCGAGGTCTTCGAGCGTGCCGCCGAGCTCGATCCGGACAACCCCGACGTGTGGAGCCACATGGGCAACACCTACTACGCGCAGCGGAAGTACCCGAAGGCGATGGAGCTCTATCGCAAGGCCTTGGGGATCGACGAGAATGCCACGCACGCCCTGTACAGCATCGGCGTGGCGTTCGCCGATGCGGGGATCTTCCGGGAGGCGGTGCGCTACTGGACGCGTGTCAGCAAGCTCGAGCCGGAGGGCGTGCTCGGGCGCAGCGCCTCCGAGAACGTCGAGCTGCTCCAGAAGTACCTCATCCCCAACTAGGGCAGATTCCCGACCGGGGTGTCGGGATTCCCGATCAGGCAGTCGAGATCGCTCGGGATTCCCGAGCGGGATCTCGACATGCGGACCAGGTTCTCGAGATCGAGTCAGGCACTCGACGCCCCTCTGCTCTCGAGCGACGAGCCACCGGGCGGCCGGCCTTTGGAGATGGCCGGCGAGGCCGTCGAGACGACGAACCCAGGCTCTCGAGCCCCGACCCGGATCGGAGACCGGATGCTTGCGCTGACCGACCCCTGGGCCGGCCACGATGCGTTGCGCGGCCGGACGGTGCTGCTGGCGATGAGCGGCGGCGTCGACAGCAGTGCGGCCGCCGTGCTGTTGCAGCGGCGTGGTGCGCGCGTCCTGGGTCTGACGATGAAGAACTTCTGCTACTCCGACGTGGAGGACGGGGGCAACACGAGCTGCTGCTCGCTCTCGCACCTCCTGGACGCGCGGCGCGTGTGCGAGGTGCTGGGTATCGAGCACTTCCTGCTCGACGCGACACGGCTCTTCGGGCGGCTGGTCATCGACCGTTTCGTCTCGGAGTACGAGGTCGGTCGTACGCCGAACCCGTGCGTCGACTGCAACCAGTTGGTGCGTTTTCCGCTTCTCGTGGCGCGGGCGCGTGAGCTGGGCGCGAGCCTCGTCGCCACCGGACACTACGCGCGCAGCGGCCGCGATGCCGCGGGGCGGCACTTCGTGCGGCGCGGCGTCGACGCCTCCAAGGATCAGTCGTACTTCCTGCACGGTGTGCCGCACGATTGTCTCGAGTGCTGCGTGTTCCCGCTGGGCGACCTCGAGAAGAGCGAGGCACGCCGGGTGGCCCGGGAGGCGGGGCTGCCGGTCGCGGAGAAGCCGGAGAGCCAGGAGATCTGCTTCCTGCCCGCCGGCGGGCGCGGCACCTTCCTCGAGGAGCGCGGCAGCCCGCGGCAGGGCGAGCTGGTCGACGTCGGGGGGACGCGGCTCGGCGCGCATCGTGGCATCGGCAACTTCACGGTCGGGCAGCGGCGCGGCCTGAACGTGGCCGTCGGGCGTCCCCTGTACGTGCAGCGCATCGAGGCCGAGACCGACACGGTCGTTCTGGGCGACGTGCCCTCCCTGGGGAGCGGCGGCATCGAGATCGACCACGTCTGGCTGGGCGGGGAGTTCCCGCCCGGGAAGCTCGGAGTGCAGGTGCGCTACCGCAGCGCTCCGGCTGCCGTGCGCGAAATCGTGCGCACCGGCGGGCGTGCGCTCGTACGTTTCGCCTCGCCGCAGCGCGCCGTGGCCCCAGGTCAGGCAGCGGTGCTGTACGGCGGCGATGCGGTCGTCGGCGGCGGGCGCATCGCTGCGCCACTCGAGTGATGCGAAGCGCGCGGATCCTCACTTCGTTCCTGTCACTCCTGATTGTGCTTGGCTTGTGGTGCCCGTCCTGTCACGGCGGCCAACCGGCGGATCCACACTCTCGCTGGCCGGCACCGGACGCCCGGCGCCGCGCCGGGGCATCCCGCACCGCGCCCCGAGCGCCCGCCGCGTGCTCGATCGCTCGGCACCCGGACAGCCCGGGCGGCGCGGTGACTGCGCTGGCGATTCGGGTGTCCGCGCAAGCGGTTCGACCGGCGGCCGAGCCGAGCCCGGAATTGCTGGAGCGCTATCTGAAGACGCGGGAGTGGGTCGTGGTGGGGGATGCGCCGGTGCGGGCGTATGCGACCCGCAGTTGGCGGAGGCAGGCGGAGCTGGCGGAGGCGGCGGCGCGTCACAGTCTGCCGCGCATCGCCTCGGAGCTGGGGGTCGCTCCGCGGCAGGTGCTGCCGGTCTGGATCGTCGTGTCGCCGGGGGGCGGACGCTTCGTGCTCGAGGCACCGAGCTGGAGCGCGGCGATTGCGCGGCCGCGGCGGCACCTGGTGGTTCTGTCGGGGCCGGCGCTGCGCCGGACGCGCATGAACCTGCAGGAGACCGTGGCGCACGAGCTCGTGCATCTCGCGGTGCACGAACGCATCGGTGACTTCGGCTGGATGCCGCTTTGGCTTCACGAGGGCCTGGCCGTGCACTTCTCCGGCTACGGGCGCCTGCGGGATCGTCTGGTGCGGTGGGGACGCGGCCCGGTGCGTTTGCAGGAGCTGGAGTACGTCTTTCCGCGCAACGCCACGCGGGCGCGCCAGGCGTATCTGGAGAGCGCCGCGGCGGTGCGTCGTCTCCTGCAGGAGGGGCCCATCGCGCCACTGCTCGACCGCATCGAAGCGGGGGAGGAGTACGAGGAGGCCTTCCTCGCCGTGTACGCGATGACGTCGCGGGAGTTCGCCGCTCTCGTGTACGAAGAGGTCGCGCAGCGCTGGCGTTACCTGTCGCTGCTGACCAGCGGTGTGACGCTCTTCGGTCTCATGACGATCCTCTTCGTCGTGGGAGGCGTGCGCAGGCGGCTTCGTGACCGGCGGCGGATGCGCGAGTGGGAGGCGGAAGAGGCCGCGATCGAGCCCGTGCAACCACCGAGCCCGGCGGTGCCCCGGCGAGGTGACCGAACCTCGAAGGAGCACGCGGACCGGCCACCCCAGGGACGCGGCGACGGGCCCGCTGGACAATGATCCGCGCGAACACGAACGCAACGACACCAGCCGGGACGCCAGTGTCGGAGCATCGGCCCAGGGGCACCAGCTCTTGAACACCGGCACTGCGACACGAGCTTCGGAACACCGGCGCCGCGAATGCGACACGAGTTTGACATCTGGCGGTGCATCGCGGATACTGCACGCGTGGTCATCCGCAGCGAAGCTTTCGATCCGCCGGAATACGTGTCCTGGCAGGCCACGCCCGCGGCGCTGGACGAGTGGCAGCAAACGCTCGACGCGTCGCGTTCGCGGCGTCGGATCACCGGCGCACTCACCCCGACCGATCACGTGAAACTCTTTGCCGGGCTCTTGCGCTTTCGGCTCATGGATACCTTCTTGAAGAGGTGGGTCAAACAGGGTGTCATCTCGAAGGCGTGGCTGGGGACGGGTGAGGAGGCCGTCACGGTGGGCAACGTCCACGCGCTGCGCCGCGGGCGCGACGGCGACGTCGTGGGACCCATGATCCGCAACGCCGGTGCATACCGGGAAATGGGCATGCCGATGGCGGCGGTGTTCAAGTCGTATCTGGGGACGCACGATCAGCTGTGCAAGGGGCGCGACCTGCACATCGGCGACCTGGAGTGCGGTGTCATTTCGCCGATCAGCATGGTGGCGGCTCTGGTGCCGGTGTGCGCCGGGGCGGCGCTGGCGTTCAAGCAGCGCCGCGAGGATCGCGTGGCGCTCACCTGGGTGGGTGACGGCAGCACCCGCACTGGGGATTTCCACGAGGGTATGAGCCTGGCCGCGGCGCTCGGCTTGCCGCTCGTGGTGGTGATCCAGAACAACCAGGTTGCGCTCGGGACGCGCGTCGAGGTGCACACACGAGCGCCTCTCGACAAGCTGCACGTCGCGTACGGTGTGAAGGGGTACGCATGCGACGGAAACAACGTGCTGGATACGTATGCGGCCACGGTGCAGGCGGTGACCGACTGCCGCAAGGGGCGCGGGCCGGTGCTGCTGGCGGCGAACACGTTCCGGATGGGCGGTCACGCGACGCACGACGAGGCGGAGGCGCGGGAGCTGGTGCCGCGGGCGCTGTTCCAGTACTGGGGCGAGCGCGACCCGGTCGGGCTGTACGAGACGCACCTGGCGCGCTCCGAGATGGCGCTGGAAGAGGGAGTGGAGTCACTGGGGCTGCATCTCGATGCCCTGCCACGGCCGCGCGCAGAGCGCAACCGCGCCGTGCTCGACCAGGTGGCCAGGGCGGCCGACGCGGAGGTCGAAGCCGCGGCCGCGGAGGCGCTCGAGAGCCGGGAGAGCGCCATGCCCGACGGCTCGGACGTCGACCACGGAACCTACGCGCAGCCGTGCGAATGACGACGCGCTGCACGGCAAGCACGCCGCGGGCGTCGTCCCTTCGCGCCTCCTCCTTCCGAGCGCTCTCCGTCCGCGGGCCCTCGGTCCGAACATCCTCATTCCGGGCCTCTTCGGTCCGGACGTCCCCGCTGGGAGCGCCTTCGACCCGAACGTCCTCCCACCGGGCCTCCTGCGTCCAAGTTTCCTCCTGGTGCACCAGGCGGAATGCGGTGCGGGCGACCCGGCAGACCGCGCGCGGGACCCTCACGCAAGCGGGCGGTGTCGCCTTCGCGTGCATCTCCCTCGCCGCGCTGCTCGTGCTGCCGGCTCCATCTCATGCGAGGTCCCGTACGAAGTCCCGCTGGCTCCTGGAGGCCGTCGCACTCGCGGGCGCGCCCGTGGCGC
>JBHHXQ010000199.1:0-6781 GCA_046757105.1 Candidatus Krumholzibacteriia bacterium | reverse complement strand
CACCGGCGAATCGAGGATGCGGAACGTGAACTCCAGGCGCGGACGATGGCTGGCGGCGGCCAGCTTCTGGCCGACGGCGTCGACGTAGGCCGCCAGCTGCGGATCGTCGTAGAGACCGTAGGCGGCCACGATCTGCGGATCGGCCTCACGTCCCAGGGCGATCTCCTGGGACTCCGACATGAGGCTGAACTCGCGCCGCCCGGTCACCGGATTCGTCGCGCACGCGAGGACGCAGAGAAGATAGACCAGCGCCCCGAGCCCGACCGTGCGTTTGCGTCCACGTCGCATCCCGGCCTCCCGTGTCGTCGCGGCCGCACCGCTCCTGGGGTTCACGCGGCCGGACGACCCCGGATTGTAAGCGCACCTGCAGGTCCGACCAAGCCCCAGGTCGCAGGGTTCGCAGGGTATCGCAGGGTTCGCAGGGCCTACGCAGCGCTGCGGAATCACCTGCGACGACCGGCGTGGCGCACCGCTGCCGCGGTTGGCTGCACCGATGCAAGGTGGGGGTCCGGGAGGGCAGTGGCCCGCCGGCGTCCGGTCGCGGGATTGGAGGGGAGCCTCTCGCGATAAGCCGCCGACGGGTCTTCGGCGTTGGACCACGCCTGAAACCAAGCCTGCCTGCGCGCCGAGGACGTGGTGCCCCCGTCCACCGGCGCCTACAGGGTGACGCGAAGTCCGCCGCGCAGGAACGCGCCGTCCAGGTCGACCTTCAGATCGACCGGGACACCGTCCAGCTCGATCTCCCGCGAGGGCGAGCTGCGATGCAGACCGACTTCGCCGAACAGCCCGAACGAAGGCGATAGACCGACGTCCACCCCGGCCGCCGCCTGCCAGCCGAATCCGGTGAAGGTCTCGTCCTCCTCGAGAATCCCCTGCAGGTCGGGATCTTCCGTGCTGGGGTTCTCGAGGAACAGCGCTTCATACGCGATCGTTCCCGAGACGAACGGCGTCACACGATCGCCCGCCAGAGGAATGCGAACCCGCATGGTCAGGCCGATCGGCACGAGGTGCACCGCGCTCTCGTCGAGCGTGGCCACGAGTCGAAACGGAAGGTCCTCGACCTCGGACTCCTGAAGCACCAGCATCTCACTCGAGCTGCGATGGAAGTAGTCGACCGAGAAGCCGATGTCCACGACGTCCTCGACCGAGCCTCCGAGCTCCAGGCCGAGATAGACCCCGTCCGTGGACGGATCCTCGGAGACGTGGAGTCCGCCTCCCTTGAGGATGAGGTAGGACTCCGGTGTCGAGTCTCTCCTCGGATGACGGCGGCGCCAGCCGCGCCTCTCGAGCGTCCGGCCCGCAGAACCTCTGCGGTGCCGGCCATGATTGGCGTAGATCTCGGCGCCGGACCGTGTCAGGGGCTCGTGGAACCCGAGGCGGGAGAGCCATCCGGACGGCCCGTCCCCGACCTCACCCTGCTCTCCCGTCCCCGGAACCTCTCCCGCCTGCAGCGGGCCCGACTGTAGTGCGACCAGCGCCAGGGCGCAGGCCACGGTGATCAGAACGCGACGGCGCATGAGCAACCTCCCCGTCTCGGGTATCCTTGCCTACCACCCCATGCACACCCGGTTCCCATCTGCGCCCGATGCTTCCCGATCACCCCATCTCGTTGCCCCGGGACGAGTTGCAGAGTCCCCCTGGGCGCCGAGCCGGCACCGCCGCCGCACCCGTCCGTTGTTGACCCGACGACGAGGCGTGTTGACTGCACCACGCGCGGGGTGGCCGGTGCGGCGGCAAGGACCGAGGTCGGTGGCCCGACCGATGCGTCGAGCCCGACCACGGCGTCGAGCCAGCAGGTCACCTCGGAGTCCGGCAGGTCTCGAAACCCGTCGTGCAGGGAGGACCGCTGGCGTGCTCGAAGACGAAGTCGCCGGTGCGCGACCGGAAGATGAGGCTGGAGGAGACGGTGCCGTAGCGCTCGCCGTGCTTGCAGATCATGAAACCGTTGGCGTCGCGCGTGTCGTGGCTGCCGAGGATCGCCACCAGCTCGCATCGCAGGGTGGCGAGCGTGGCGGCGTCCTGGAGTCGATCGAGCTCCGGGACGTACAGCTCACCGAGGCCGTGCTCGTTCGAGAGGACGTGCGCGCCACGACCGAGCTCGATGGTGTGCAGCTCGCCGTTCCAGGACGAGATGAACGCAGCGCGGTCGTCGGCGTAGAAAAGGTTGAAGCTGTTGTAGCGCGTCCGCTCCAGCTCCGACTCCAGGTGACGCCGCACCGCGTGCGCATCCGGTTGTGCCAGCGCAGTTCGACAGAGGTTTCCGCGTGAGGGGCGGTCCGCCTCGAAGTCCCCATCGGGCCGGTTGGTGATGACGACGACGAGACCGGACTCGGTGAGACCTTCCCAGGTGCCCCCGGCGCGCAGATCGCGCGGCAGGAGCGCGCGCCGACCGGCGAGCTCGACGATCTCGGGCGGCGTCGCCGCGCGGTCGTACGACTCGTCCCGGTTGGCAGCCACGACCAGAGGCAGATCGTCGCGAAGGCCCAGTGCGATGACCAACACGCACACGAAACACTAGCCTCCCGACAGCGCCGAGCGTGGGCCGTGGAGCGCGGCGGCACCGCGCACCGGCGCCTGCGATGCCGGATCGACGAGCGGAATCGCCGACCCGCCCCCCGAAACCTGGAGCATGCGGACGACGCGGATCCACGTCACGTCGATGTCGACCGGCTCGGCGAGTGCGGTGCACACACCCGCAGTCTTCGCGCCTCTGTCGTTGCGGTCGAACCGCCGCGCCATTGCCTTCTCCGTTCTGGAGACTCCCCGTCACGGATGCACAAGGTAACACAGGCCCGCATGCGACGCAGCGAGGACTTGGCACGTGCGTTGCCCGATGCCACCCGGGCCATTGCGTGCCATGCGGAGGTGCGGCTACGAGGCCCTCTCCGGATCGAGCGGCGCTGGATGCGCCGACACTTGCGAAGGGATTTGCAATATGTCACCCCATCCGCCAGTGCGCCTGCCCCGGGCGTTGAGCTTCGGCCTGCTGTCCGCGTGCCTGGCGCTCGGAGCGCCATCCGCACACGGCCTCACGACCGACGCGAGACGGCTGGGCATGGGACAGACACACATGTCCGGAGGTCGTGAGCTCTCGGGACTCAACGTCGCATACCAGAGCATGCCGTCGCGTCGTGGCGCAGGCGGTCTGGTGATTCCCATCCCCTTGGGGCTCGTGCAGCTCGCCACCGACTTCCCGAGCCTCGACCCCGAGGACGCCGACTTCAGCGTGACGCGTCTGGCGAATCTGGCGCTCAACCCGCCGTTCTTCCTGGAGCTCACCGAACCTTCCGATCTGAACGGCGACATCTCGATCTACGTCGCGCGCAACGAGTTCTCGATCCTGTTCGAGGACGCACAGGAGCTGCTGCCGCAGAAGCCGCTCGAAGTCGGCTCCGTGTGGACGACGCCGATGATCGGCCTCAACGTCATGGGCGCGCGAGCCTACGCCTCCCCTGTGGTCTTCCTCGAGGGTGAGGTCGCCTTCGACGATGCGTTCTACGGCGTCCTGGCCCAAGGCGAGCCGCTGCTGCCGAACTCGACGTATCGCTTCGATGCCGGCGGCGAGAGCATGGCCGGAATGTCCTTCAACTTCGGCTACTCCGCCCCCGTCGACGTCGATGCGCGCGGCAACGGCCTCTATGCCGGCGCCTACGTCAAGTACCTGATGGGCTTCACGATGGGCAAGGCAGACACGCGCTTCACCATGTCCACCAGCGACACGATCTTCGGCAGCTCCAACCCGCTCGACGTCGGTTACGAGGCCACGGTGCGGTACGCCAGCTTCGGGCGCATCGGCAACGGCCTCGGCCTCGACATCGGCGCCGCGTACCGGACGGGGAACATCGATTTCGGTATCGGCCTGCGCGATCTCGCCTCCAGCATCCACTGGAGCCGCACGCAGGTCGAGCGCGCCTGGCTGGACGAGGCGACCAACGAGATCGTGACGGAGACCGTGGAGACCGACACCGAGTACACGCAGAAGATCCCCATGCAGACGACCTTCAACGTTTCGTGGCGGGGCACGCGCACGATCCTGGCGGCCGACATCACGACGAGCAGCCTGAGCACGAACCTGCACCTGGGCGCCGAGCGCCAGGTCGGCCCGGTGGCCGTGCGCGGCGGCCTCCTGACCGACGACGATGCCAGCCTGCAGGTGTCCTGGGGTTTCGGATTCGGGCTCTCGAGCCTGTGGTTCGACCTCGGATTCCAGACGCACAACCGCAGCTTCACGGGCGAGCGCGGCGTGACGCTCGGGACATCGATCGCGCTTCGATGAGCATGAGCCGCGGAGCGTCACCGCGCTCCGGAGAACCTGGAGGTACGGAGATGGAGACGAGGACACGATCAGGACGCCGCCGCACCGCGGACCTCGCATTGGCATTCGCGGTCGTCGCGGCGGCCGCGTCGGGGTGCGGGAAGAACCGCGTCACGGTGGACGTCGACGTGGCCAGCTTCATCGACCCGGCCGATCTCACGGCCCACTACCAGGCGCCGCCCTTCGTACCGCCTCTGGAGCTGAACCTCGATCCGGTGTCGGTGAACCTCGTGGAGGGCTTCCAGGACTTCGGCCAGGCCGAGGAGATCTCCGTGGACATGTCGGTGCGCTACGACAACCAGAGCGGTCAAGGCCAGGCCCGGTTCACGCTGTACTTCAGCGACACGGCCAGCACCGTCTTCGAAACGCCACCGGTGGCGAGCATCGATGCGAACCTGACGCCCGAGAGCGTCTCGGTGGGCGCAACGCGCTTCGAGGCCGATCAGCGCGTTCTCGACCTCTTCACGCAGAAGCAGATGTGGATGGGCGTGAAGTTCAGCTGGACGCCGGAGACCTCGGCGGCGCTCGTGGGCGACTACACGATCACCCGGATCGACGCGCACGTCGTCTCGACCGTCGAGATCTTCTGAGCCGGCGGGCTGTACCAGTGTGCCCTGCAGCCTCCTCCCCAGGCCTGCAGCGCCGCCGGTGCGGACCGGTGTGTTCCCTGAGAAACCCACCCGTTCCCCCAGACGCCCGCCTGTTCCCGGCGCTGCGCGGGAGGAGCGCCCGCGCGCCGAGTGGGGCCACGCTTCCGGGGGCGGGCCAGAGCCTTCGGGCGGGCGTCGATCTCGGGGCGGTCGTGGTTCGCCTCTCAGCCGGGGCGTGAGACGGTGATCTCGATGCGGCGGTTCAGCGTGCGTCCTTCCTCGGTGTCGTTCGAGGCGACCGGACGCGTGGCGCCGTAGCCGATGGCGGTGACGCGGCCGGCATCGATTCCGGCCTCCTCGACCAGGTAGTCGCGCACGGCGTTGGCGCGCTCCTGCGACAGGCGCATGTTGGCCTCCTCACGCCCGCTCGAATCGGTGTGCCCTTCGATGATCAGGTACGATCCCGGACGCGCGCGCACCGCCTCGACGACCTTGTCGAGAATCATCAGGTTTTCGGACGGCAGTTCCGACTCGCCGCTGGCAAAGCGCAGGCCGTGCAGGCGCAGGATGAGGTCGCGGTTCTCGATCAACACGCGTCCCTCGCTCTGCGTGAACAGGTTCTGGATCGCCACCAGGATGTTCGCCTCCTCCCGGAACGGCGTGAGCTCGGCGAGCTTGCCCTCGAAGTCATGCACGTGGAGCCGGAGTTCGTGGATCACGTGGCGCAACGAGTCCACCTGGTCGCTGCGCTGCGCGAGCTCGATGCGCAGCCGGTTGCGCTCCCGCAGGAGTCGATCCGTCTCGACCTGCACGCGCTGCAGCGGCTGCCCCATACCGTTCTCGAAGCTCGAACGCAGGCCGAGCCTGTGGAGGACGCGTTGCAGGGCGGCCTCCCATTCGAGAACCACCGCCTCCGTGCGCTCGCGCGTCTCCTCCCTGCAGGCGCCCTGGATGCGCTCGAGAAGGTAGAGCGCGTGCCGCGCCTCGCGGGCCGCGCGTGCGGCCTCGTCCTCGACCTGCGCATCCGCCTCCCCACGCGCTTCCAGGAGCTTCTCCACACGCGCCACCGCGTCGAGGGCGCGCACGAAGCTGCGCGGTGCGTACCGACTCGCGTTGCGCTCCTCGGCCTCCAGCAACAGCGCGCGCGTGTGTCCCACGAGCGCGAAGCGCACCGCTTCCATGCGCGACTGCTCGTAGAGCGCGCCGAGCGGCTCGGCCTGCCGCACGGCGGCACTGCGCCTCCCCGTCTCCAGCTTCTTCGCGGCTGCAAGCAGGGTGTTCTCGGCACGCTGCCAGGCCGCAGTGGCCGCCGTGTCGGCACCGGCCTCGCGGGCGCGCGATCGCGAGCGCAGCATGTCCGACCACACGGTGCGCGCGATCGTGACCGCCTCCTCGAGCTCGTCGAGAAGCTTCTCGGCACGCTCGAGGCGCTTCTGCATCTCGGACGTGTCGCCCTTGCTCGCCGCCCTCTCCACGAGCGACATCTCGCGAACGGCGCGTTTGTGGAGCTTGGGCGCCAGCGTTTCCGCCTCCCGAAGCTGCAGCTCCTGCCAGCGCCGGCGCGCCGATCCCAGGTCTGCCGCCGCCGGGCGGTCGACCGCGAACCACCCCAAGACCACAAGAAGAAGGAACGCGACGAGAGTCTTCGGACGTCCCATGACCACACCTACCCGCTCGCAAGAACGTACACGGACCACACTGCCGGCTGCCGCGAGTGTGCCCGCCACGGCAGCCGCCGTCAATGCAAGCCCCGGAGCGGCACGCACCCGTGTGCGGCGCTCGCCCACGCACGAGATCCGGGCGCGCCGGCGGCGAACGCGCCGCACCCCGAGGTCATGCGCGGGTCATCGACGCGGAGCTCAGTGCGGACGCGTGA
>JBHHXQ010000198.1:0-6789 GCA_046757105.1 Candidatus Krumholzibacteriia bacterium | reverse complement strand
AGCAGGACGCTCGACCGCTGCGCGAGCAGCGAGCCGCCGGGCCAGGCCTGCACCGTGATTCCGGGACCGATGCGTGCAATCCCTCGCGTGGTGGCCACCCAGGCGTCGCCCTGCACGTCGGTCACCACGTCCAGTGTGCGCTCGCTCGGGAGTCCGTCGATCTCGCCGATCTTGAGCCAGCGTGTCCAGGAGCCGAACGAGCGCAGGATCCACACGCCGTCGTTGTCCAGCGCTGCGATCAACCCGACCGGGAAGGCGGGTGTCACCTGCAGTCGTAGTTCGTGTGGCGCCCGTCTGCGCTCGGTCCAGTCCGGAAGATGGGCCAGGCCGACGATCCGCCCTCTGGGTGTCGGGATCTGCAGCGAGTCGATCCGATCGACCTGCCAGGCAACCAGCCGGCCCCGATCACCACCGGCAATCCAGCCGCCTCCGGGACGCGGCATGCAGGTGTAGTAGGGATTCCCCTTCTCGTCCTGTCGCGCATCGAGCGACGTCCACGGGCCCTCGAACCAGCCGCGCGCGAGTCCGTTCGTGGTGGCGACACGCAGCTCGCTCAGCTCGGGAGCGATGCTCGCAGCGAGCGTCACGTTCGTCGGCAGGCCCTGGGCCGTCGTCACGACGCGCGCCGTTCCCGCGGAGATGTTCCAGAGAACCACTCCGCCCTGGGTCGCGGCCGCGAGCACGTCACCCTGACCGGACAGGTCCATGACGGGTGCGGGCTCGGTCCACACCAGAGCTGGCGCTGGGGGGCTCGCCAGGACGAGTGCGGTGGCCGCGAGTCCCAGGACGCCGAGGAGCATGGCGCCGGAGTGTGATCCGGGGCCCCCTGCACGTCCCGCGTGGCGGGAGCGGCGCACGCGGGCGATGGGGACTTCTGTACAACGGCCTGCGAAGCTCGAGCCGTTCGAGCCGGCGGGCTCCACTTGTGTGTTCGGCATCGTCGAGGGAGTTCTCGGGGAGCCTCGAAGTGCACCGGCAAGAACGGTGCCCTGGCGATGCAGGCGGGCGGCGCCCGAGCGCCCACACGCACATGGGTGCTCTTTCCGCTTCGACCGGGCGCGCGTTGACCCGTCCTCGACGGCCCATCTAGACTCGCAGACGATCCGGGTCGGGGCTGTTGTGCACACAGCGTTGTCGGAAAGCGTGAACGCCGTCGACGGAGGCGCCGCGTTGCTGATCCTCGGAATCGAAACCTCGTGCGACGACACGGCGGCCGCCGTCCTGCGGGACGACCGGCACGTTCTTTCCAACCTCGTGGCGTCGCAGCTCACGCACCGTGACTACGGAGGCGTCGTTCCGGAGATCGCCTCGAGACAACATTTGAAGCACGTGCTACCTGTGATGCGCGCGGCTCTCGAGCGCGCCGAGGTTGCCCAGGAGGACCTGGACGGCGTGGCGGCCACGTCGGGGCCGGGGCTGTTGGGGGCGGTCCTCGTGGGGCTGTCCGCGGCGAAGGCCTTCGCCATGGGGCTCGACAAGCCCTTCGTCGGCGTGCACCACATCGAGGGTCACATCATGGCCAACTGGCTCGTCGAGGACATGCAGTTCCCGAACGTGGTCCTCGTCATCTCGGGCGGCCACACGCAGCTCATCCGGATGCGCCGCATCGGAAACTTCGAGGAGCTGGGCACCACGCGCGACGACGCAGCGGGTGAAGCGTTCGACAAGATCGGCAAGATGCTGGGGATCCCGTACCCAGCCGGTCCCCTGTTCGAGAGGCTCGCCACGCGCGGCGATCCGCGTGCGGTGCCGTTCTCCCGGGCGCGGCTCAAGAGCGGGGAGTTCGATTTCAGCTTCAGTGGCTTGAAGACGGCGGCGCGCCTGACGCTGGAACGCGAGGGCTTCGCGCCCAGCACGTCGGTCGGCCCCCTGGGAGCTGGTTTCCCGACCGATCGAAGCATGGAAGAGCTGAAGGCGTTGCCGCAGCGGGCGCTCGACATCCTGGCGAGTGTCCAGGAGGCCATCGTCGACATGCTGGCGTCGAAGCTCGAAGCGGCCGTGCGGTCGACTGGCGTTCGGCACGCCTATCTGGCGGGAGGGGTCGCCGCGAACACGCGCCTGCGCCGGCGCGTCGAGGAGTCTCTGTCGGCTCTCGGAGCCTCACTGCACTGCCCGCCGCCGCACCTGTGCACCGACAATGCGGCGATGATCGCCTGCGCCGGACACTTCCGCTTGCGTGCGGGGCGTGTCTCGGGACCGGACACGAACGCCTTCGCCCGTGGTCCGCTGCAATCGTGGGCATGATTCCACCGCTGCTGCGGCTCGGATCTCGACGAGGATCTGAGGAGGTCCTTCGGCGCAGCCGAGCCTGGTGTGCCGCTCTTCCCCCAGGCCAACGCCGGAATTCTTTTTCCTGCAGATACTTACAGGATGTCTATGGGCCCGGGGCTTGACGGGGCGCCGGCGAGCCTCTAGTTTTGGAGTCACTATTTCCGTTTTGCGAGGAAAAATGGAAATCCTGACTCGATTCCTCCCGATCCCAGACCGAAGCTTCTTCCTCTTCGGGCCACGTGGCACCGGGAAAACCACCTGGCTACGACATTGCCTCCCGAGCGGGCTCTTCCTGGACCTCCTCAAGCCAGACGTCTACCGGGAGCTGAGTGCCCGGCCGGAGCGACTCGCGGAGACCGTCCTGGCTTCCCCCAGGACCAGCGTGGTCATCATCGACGAGGTCCAGCGGGTGCCCGAACTCCTGAACGTCGTCCACGATCTCATGGAGCGCCATCTCGACCGACGTTTCATACTCACGGGATCGAGCGCGCGGAAGCTGAGACGTGGCGGTGTCGACCTGCTCGCGGGACGTGCCGTCGTGCGATCCATGCATCCCTTCATGGCCACCGAACTTCCAGCATTCCGCCTCGAAACCGCGCTCGAGAGCGGTCTTCTGCCATTGGTGGTGGCGGCTTCCGACCGGAAGGAGGTCTTGGCGGCCTACGCGACCTTGTATCTGGAGCAGGAGGTACAGGTCGAGGGCTGGGTGCGCAGCATCGGAAGCTTCGCTCGCTTCCTCGAGGCGGTGAGCTTTTCGCACGCCGCGGTCCTGAACCTCAGCAACGTGGCGCGGGAGTGCCAGGTCGAGCGGAAGACCGTGGCAGGTTACCTGGAAGTGCTCGAAGACCTGCTTCTGTGCCACCGCGTCCCCGTCTTCACACGCCGGGCGCGTCGCCGGCCGGCCTCGCACCCGAAGTTCTATCTCTTCGACACGGGCGTGTATCGATCGTTGCGTCCTCGGGGACCTCTGGATCGACCCGAGGAGATCGAAGGGGCGGCGCTCGAAGGCCTCGTCGCCCAGCATCTCCGTGCGTGGATCGGCTACTCGGACCTGGAACTCGCGCTGTTCTACTGGCGCACGCGTTCCCGTGTGGAGGTCGATTTCATCCTGTACGGGGGGGACGGGTTCTGGGCCCTGGAGGTCAAGAACACATCTCGCGTTCGTCCGGAGGATGTTCGGGCGCTGAAGGCCTTCAAAGCCGACTACCCGGAATGTGAAACGATGCTTCTCTACCGGGGCCAGCAACGGTTGAAGATCGGGGACGTGCTCTGCGTCCCGGTTGGTGAATTCCTGCGGCAGCTGCGCCCCTCGAGAGACCTGATCGCTGGGCTTTGAGAACGCCGGTGTGCTCGTCGCGCAGCCGTTCCTAGGGAGGTGCCGCTGACACGGACGCGAGCGGCGTTGTTGCGGGCCACCGAATGCGAGAACAGGACCTCGATCGCGGCAGTCTGGTCGGTCAGACCCGGTCGGCCCAGGCGTCGACGCTGGCGAAGACCTGCTCGGGACCGGAAACGAGCAGGTTCCTGTTGGGTCTGTCCTGGCCGTTCTCGGTCGCCTCCACCGTCTCCCAGGAGCCACGCGTGAACTTGTACTCGAGCCCCGTCGCCGGCGGTATCTGCAGCTTCGCGATGTAGGCGTCCGGCCGGATGCGATGGAGCTGCAGCCCCTTGGGGTTCCACGGCCCGAGCGCCGGCAGGTTGCCGGTGAGATAGAGCGGCTCGTCGTCCGGCGTGCTCGGCGGAACGCGCACGGACCAGGTGACCGTCACGGTGCGTGGAGCTCTGGAACGGGAGCGCGAGGTGACGGCGACGGCCAGACCCAGGAGGCCCAGCGCGCCCGTGGCCTGCTTGATGAGGTTCATCCACAGCCTCCCCTCTTCGGCGATCGGCAGAAGCCGTCGCTCGACCCCAACCCGAGGCCACCGTATCCTTTCCTCGCCTGCCGGACAAGGACGGACGCGCCGGCCGGCGAGGCGCTTCTCCGGCACCCCGGTGCGCCGTGTAAGTCCTTGCCATGGAAGCGGTTCTGGCACGTCGCGAGCGGCCCGGGCAGGCCCATGCTAGAGTAACCGCCTGCCGCCGGCCCCTGGACCACGTGCATTGCAGGAGGTGCCGATGCGTCGACGGAATCGATGGCCCCGATGGACGAGCCGGATCCCGAACGCGGCCGTGTGGATCGCGCTTGTCTCGACCTGTGTCGCAGCGGCCCGGGCGCAGAAGCCTGCGCCGCCGTACGCCGTGGCCGATCACTGGATCGAACAGGAGGCGGACACGCTGCGTGCCGTCAACCAGCGCATCTGGAGCCACCCGGAGCTCGGGTTGCAGGAACGTCATGCCGCCGACCAGCTCGTCGCGCTGCTCGAGCGCGAAGGTTTCGCGATCGAGCGCGGCGTGGCGGGGATGCCGACCTCCTTCATCGCGACCGCAGGGAGCGGACGGCCGATCATCGGGATCCTGGCCGAGTACGACGCCCTGCCAGGAATGAGTCAGGCCGCTGCACCCGAGCGCCGTCCGCGGAGCGACAATCCGGAGCTGGATGCAGGCCACGCCTGCGGTCACTCGGTGTTCGGGACCGCGAGCACCGCGGCGGCGGTCGCCGCGTGGAAGGGGATGGCGAGCGCCGGGCTCGGCGGCACGATTCGTCTCTACGGCACCCCGGCGGAGGAGACGGGGCTCGGCAAGGTCTACATGGCGCGTGCCGGCCTCTTCGACGATCTGGACGCGGCCTTCCACTGGCACGCGGGCGACAAGACACGCGTGAGCTACGCGACGTGCAAGGCCATCGTTTCGGTCAAGTTCCGTTTCTCGGGCCTGAGCGCGCATGCCAGCCTGTCGCCGCACGCGGGGCGCAGCGCGCTCGACGCCGTCGAGCTCATGGACGTCGGCGCCAACTACCTGCGCGAGCACCTCCAGGACGACGCCCGCATTCACTACGTGATCACCGACGGCGGCGGCCAGCCCAACGTCGTGCCGCCCACGGCCGAGGTCTGGTACTACCTGCGCGCCGACGCGCACCGCGACGTCGAGCGCATGCTCGAGCGCATCCGCGAGATCGCCGCCGGCGCCGCGCTCATGACGCGCACCACGGTCGAGGAGCAGATCGATAGCGACCTCTTCGAGCTGCTTCCCAACCGCGCGTTGAGCGAGCTGCTACAACGCCATCTCGAGCGCGTCGGGCCGCCGCGCTTCGACGACAGCGAGCGCCGGTTCGCGCGCCGCACCCAGAAGGATCTGGTGGATGCGCCCGAGGCGCCGTTGTTCGAGGAGGTCATGCCGTTGCCGGACGATCCGTGGCACATCCAGGCCTCGACGGACGTGGGCAACGTCAGCTGGGTAGTGCCCACGGGCGGCATCAACGTGGCCTGCTACACGAACGGCGCCCCGGGGCACAGCTGGCAGATCGTGGCCTGCACCGGCATGTCGATCGGTGAGAAGGGCATGATCGTGGCGGCACGCACGCTGTCGGGCGCGATCCTGGAACTGCTCGCCAACCCGGTGCAGCGGCAGGCCGCGAAGCGCGACTTCGACGTCCGGCGCCAGGGATCGTCGCTTCCGCAGACGACGCTCCCCAAGGGCCAGCAGGTTCCGGCGGCGATCCGCTGAGAGCGGCGCCCCGCCGTTTCGGGTTGGTGTCTCAGAAGCCTTCGATCTGTTCGGTGGGGATTCCCTGCTCGGCCAGCATGATCGGGATGTCGTTGTCGATGCGGTAGATCGTCTTCCCGTCCGCGGTCACCAGGGCCTCTTCCACCGCGTCCTCGACCTGGTTTCCTCCGGCGTCCTTGATGTGGCCCTGGGAGATCTGCTCGTTGAGCTCGGACAGCTTCTCCGTGGAGAGGATCTCGACCGGCTGTTTCGTGACCGGGCAGCAAAGGATTTCGAGAAGGTCTTTGCGAATCGGCACAGGTTCTCCTCCCGCCATGCGTGTGTGACGGCCGCCGGCCGCCCGGGTGATGCTCGAGGCCGAGTCTAGCAAGGTGGTCCCGGCGGTGCCAGGAGATCGGTGCAGCCGTCTCGCCGCGTCCACTCCTGCGCGGCAATCGCGTCGCTCCGGATGTTCCAGGCGCAGCCTTTCATCCAGCAGCGATCCTGGAAGCGGGCGCCTCGGCATGCGCAGGGAGGGTCTCCCGTATCAACTCGCGAAAACGAACTGCTATCTTCCCACGAAGCGCAGGAACATCGAGATTGTCAAGGGTCACGTATGTCCGGACCATGTACACCTCTGCCCGCAACGTCCTTTCGCCCTGCTCCAATCTATCGCACCAAGGCCCCTCAACATTCATAGCATCAACATTCATAGATGAGCTACACCAGGGCTACACCTGGATGCATTGTGAGCAGGGTTCATCCTCCGGGGTTATCCTGACAGGTCCTACCTAGCATCCGGGAAAGGCGATGCGCATGGTGCCAGAACTCAAAGTCCTGCTTGCAGTTGCAAAGAAGGTGTAAGATTGGTGGTTACATGTCAGGCTGGTATGGCTGGTGTGCTAGATTAGCACTACAGCGTCAGTAGCCTGAAGT